>JAENJB010000054.1 GCA_016844565.1 Dehalococcoidia bacterium | reverse complement strand
AGCCAGACCGGAAGATGTCGGTGAGGAAATCAGGCGCATTATTTTCCAACATGCCAGCCCCATCAAGAAGAAGGCCTCCCTGGAAGAAGGACTGAAGGAGTTAGAGCGGCTGGAGAAACAGTCCTCGGAGATGAACTGCCAGAGCACGCAGGAGCTGAGAGATGCCCTGGAGGCAAAGGCGATGTTCCTCACCGGCAAAGCGATGCTACGGTCTGCTCTGCTGCGGACTGAGAGCCGCGGTGGTTTTTACCGTAGCGATTTCCCCAACAGAGATGACAAGAACTGGCTGCGAGCGATCCACGCCTGCTATGAACCAAAGAGCGGAGAGGTAAAGGTCGAGCGTGGAGAGATTTATCAACCTGTCGCAGATATGTGAGAATCGTCCACAGGGCGCAGTCGAAGAGATTCCAGCATTTTCTCTCTGGTAATCGGCAGGTGCTTCAGCCTCGCACCAACGGCATCGTACACCGCGTTGGCGATGGCCGGTGACACAGCCAGAATCGCCCCTTCTGAAAAGCCCTTGGCTCCAAATGGCCCCTCCCTGTGAGGCTGCGGTGTGGCCGTCATCGCACCTATCTGCTCGGTGGGCACTTCCATAAGAGTGGGAAGCTTGTAGTCGGCGAAGTTGGGGTTAAGCAGCACGCCGCTTTCGGTCATCATCTCCTCATATAAAGCCCTCCCAATGCCCATCGCGGTCCCACCTTCTATCTGCCCTTCGCACAGTTTTGGATTTACCGGCTGGGCCATATCCCAGCACTGTGCCAGCCTCAACACCCTGACTTCTCCTGTATTCACATTGGCTGCCACCTCAGCAGCGCAGGCGCCATGAGCATAATAAGCCACCGGCCTCTCCCCCTGTCCCGTCGCCGGGTCTTCCGTGCTCGTTGGACAGGTGTATTGCCCCCTGCCGATGACCTCTCCGAGACCGGCGACCAAGCCTCCAGGCATGAAAAGGTCGCCAATACTCGTAATCAACTCTCCCCCACCCCCGGCATGGGCCCTGGAATAGACCTTGCCATCCCCGATGGATAGCTCTTCAGCCGGCACCTGCAGCCTGCGGGAAGCGCTTTCAAGGAGTTGCCTCTTGGCATCCTGGCAGGCCAGGCGAAGGGCATTGCCGGTGGCAAAGGTAGTGCGGCTGGATACAGTACCTGAATCATAGGGAGTAATGGCACTGTCGGTGAACACCATCTTGACCTTATCCATTGTGGTGGCAAACTCCTCGGCAGCTATCTGTGCCAGGACAGTGTTGCAACCCTGCCCTTCCTCATGGGCACTGTGGCGTATCTCAACGGACGCATCCTCATGCACCTTGACTATCACTGCGGACGACATGCCGGTAGTGTACTTGCTGGCCAGCGCAATCCCTTTCCCTATTCTCCAGAGACCGCCTTCGTGCGGCGGTCTCTCACCCCAACCCAGCCACTTTGCTGCTTTCTCCAAACACTCAGCGGCCCCGGTGTTATAGGCGGTCATACCGGTGACATCCCTCTCTCCCTCTTTCAGAATATTCTTTCTTCTTATCTCCACCGGGTCGATACCAAGCTTGACGGCCATCATATCCATTTGGGACTCTATAGCCCAGATGACCTGTGTGCATCCAAAGCCACGTAGCGGGCCGGCGGGCGGCTCATTGGTGGTTACGCAATAGGAGTCCCATTTGAAATTCGGCACCCTGTAAGTCCCTGCTGCACCGAAGGCACAGTTTCTTGTGATCCTGACAATCATGCCATTGTATGCCCCACAGTTAATGACAACCCGCATTTCCCTGGCCAGCAACGTGCCATCCCTCTTTATGCCATCCTTGATATCAACGATCATGGGGATGTCTGTTGTGCCGTCGATAAAAACCTCTTCCCGGCTGAAAACCAGGTTGACCGGCCTCTGCGTTTTCAAGGCCAGGAGGGATGCTATTGGCGCCGGCCACAACCAGTTCGCTTTCCCCCCAAAACCGCCCCCGATATAGGGTGCAATTACCCTTACCTTCGAAGGCTGTAAACCGAAAATGCGGCACAGGCTGGATTTCCAGGCCATAGCCATATGGTCTGCCACCCATACGGTTAAACCCCCATCTGGCTCGGGCCGGGCAACCGCGGAATGCGGTTCTATTTGGGCATGGTGCATTCGGGGGGTTATGAACCTGTTCTCCATGGCCAGGTCAGCTTCCTGGAATCCCCTCTCAACGTCGCCATGGCGCACCTTATGATGGTAGTAGATGTTGGGCAGGTCAGGGTCAAACCGGTACTGTGGGCGTAGCGGCGCCGGTGGCAGGCGATAGCTCGGAAGGTCGGGGTGGACCACTACCCGGGGGTGGCTCCTCATGGCCTCAAGCGGATCGAATACGGCCGGCATTTCCTCATAGTCGACTTCTATCAGCCCGATGGCCTCTTCCGCCGCCTCGACAGTCTCGGCGGCTACCGCAGCCACTGGCTCTCCTACAAAACGTACCACCTCGCGGGCAAGCACAGGACGGTCTTCAATGAAGCCCATTTTCTCATTTGATACGTCCTTGCCGGTCACTATCGCCCTAACCCCGGCCACCCCCTCCGCCCTCGATACGTTGATACCAATAATCCGGGCGTGGGGGTACAGGCTCCTCAGTACCCTGGCATAAAGCATGTGTGGCAGCGTGATGTCTCCGGTATAAGTCGCCTTTCCAGTAACCTTCTCCAGGGCATCTATCCTGGGGACGCTCGTACCCACTACTTTGAGGTTTCCCATTTCACCACCCAATGCGTTCGTACCCCACTCACAGGATGTGCGTCAGGAGGATACTGACCCCGATCCCGAGCAGTACCAGCCCTCCAACCAGTTTGGCGCCCCTCCCCAGCATCTTACCCACCTTCCTGCCCAGCAGGAAGCCGATGGCGGTGGCCAGGAAGGCCACGATGCCTATGGTCAAGCTCGCCCTCACTATGTCCACCTGGAGGAAGGCAAAACTCAATCCAACGGCCAGCGCATCGAGGCTGGTTGCCACCGATAGGGTCAAGAGGAGAAAACCTCTCGTGATGTCCGCCCCCAGGGTCTCCTGGTCCCTCTCGCGCAGCGATTGCCAGACCATTCTGCCGCCTACAAACGCCAGCAGAGCAAAAGCCACCCAGTGGTCATAGGCTGAAATCACTTCCACTATGGTCCGCCCTGCGAGCCACCCCAGTACGGGCATCAGGAACTGGAAGAACCCGAAGGCAAGAGAGGTGCGGAGGGCCCGAAGGCGGGAGACCGTGCGCATGGAGATACTGCCGCTGAGGGCCACGGCGAAGCAGTCCGCCGACAGACTGAGAGCCACGAAGAACAGGGACAAGAATTCCATGGCAACGGGTAAGTATATCAGAGTCGCTGCACCCTTACCTCTGTCATAATGACATGGGCGGCTCAAGCGCCGGTTGTGCTAGAATTGCCCTTCATATGGAAAGCTCGGTCCGCACCACGCAGCAAGTCCCCACGCAGAAATGGCTGGTGCTCATCCTGGTCTGCCTGGGCAACTTCGTGGCCACCCTGGACACCGGCATCATCAACCTGTCTTTCCCGGTACTGACCGAGGTATTCAACACCGACCCCAACACCGTCCTCTGGGTCTCGGTAGCCTATTTCCTCACCGTCTCCGGCCTGATGCAGGTCTTCGGTAAGCTGGCCGACACCTTCGACTCGAAGAAGGTGTACATCTGGGGCTTCATCCTCTTCCGTGTGGTGCAGGGCGTGGGCATCGCCATGATTTTTGCCGTGGGCAACGCCATCCTGACCTATGCCTTTCCCGACGAGGAGCGAGGCAAGGCCATGGGCATTGCCAGCGGCGTGGTGGGCGCCGGTCTCTTCTTCGGGCCAGCCCTGGGCGGCATCATGCTCGATGCCCTTGGCTGGCAGTCCATCTTCTATCTCCGCATTCCAGTGGGCATCGCCGGCATTGTCATGTCCCTGCTCGTCCTGAAGAGCCAGAAGATGCCGCGTACCGGGAAGCGCTTCGACTTCCCGGGCGCAGCGCTACAGTTCATCGTCCTGAGCAGCTTGCTGCTGGCCATCAACCGTGGTGGAATACTCGGCTGGTCATCCGTCACCGTGATCGGTCTCTTCTTCACCGCCGCGGCTGTGCTCGCCATATTTGTGCTGGTAGAAAGGAGGACTGCGAACCCTGTGGTAAACCTCGCTCTCTTCCGCAGCCGGCACTTCAGCGCCGCCAACGTGGGGAACATGCTGCGGTTCATGGCGGTTTTCGCGAACAATTTCCTTACCCCCTTCTACCTCCTGGGCGTGCTGGGCTTCACGCCGACCAGGGCCGGCATGATATTTGCCATCGTACCGGTGATGATACTGCTCACCTCGCCGGTGGCGGGGTGGCTGTCCGACAGGATAGGCTCGCGGCCTCTCTGCACTGGAGGCATGGTCTGCATATCGGTGGGGCTCTTCCTCCTCAGCCGCTTGCAACCGGACTCCACCGTCCCTCACATCCTTCCCATCCTCGCCCTGATGGGCCTGGGCTCCGGACTCTTCGAGTCGCCAAATCATAATGCCGTCATGGGGGCTGTGCCCAGAAGCTACCTGGGGACAGCCTCGGCCACGATAGCCACCTTCAGGTCCATGGGACAGTCCATAGGGCTGGCGATAGCGGGCATCGTCTTTGTCAGCCGGCAGGCGTACTATACCGCGGTCTTCGCCGGCCAGAGCGTGGACCCACAACTGGCGGCGGGCCAGGCCTATCACCGGGGCATAGTGGACGGCTTCCTGGTGGCGACGGTCATCGCACTGGCCGGCCTGGCGGCTTCACTTCTGATGGAGGGAAAACGCCAGCGAGGCCACTAGCGGCGCGAGCTTTATAGGAGGCATCTCGATACATGGATAGCGTCTGGCTGACCATCGGGCTTGGGCTAGTCTTCGTCACTGTCATGGTGTCCCCATTCCTTATAAAGCGGGTGGAGGCGAACCTCGAAGCCTTCCTCTTCATAATGGGGGCCATCGCCGTCACCATCTCGGCCGTGTGGAGTTGGCACCTCGTCAGAGAGGCGCTGGTCGAACCTATTAAGATAACGGTCGCGGTGCTCATCGCCGGCCTTATCTTCCACTACCTGCGGCACCGGATACGCGTGGGAATGGCGTCCCTCATCCACAGGGTTTCCTGGAGGGTCTTCGTGCTGCTGGTGGTGGTCATCCTCGGCTTGCTGTCGAGCATCATCACAGCCATCATCGCGGCGCTGATACTGGTAGAGGTAGTGAGCGCCATAGACATGCACCGCCGTCCGCTGGTCAGGCTGGTGGTAGTCGGGTGTTTCGCCATCGGCTTCGGCGCTGCCCTCACTCCGCTGGGAGAGCCCCTGTCAACGATAGCCATTGCCAAACTTAAGGGAGAACCTCACAACGCGGGCTTTTTCTATCTGGCTGAATTGCTGTGGAGACTGGTGGTACCGGGCATCTTGGCCCTGGGCTTCGTCGCCGTCGGCCTGGTCGGTCCCCACGAGCACGCCAAGGGAGAGCTTGTAGCGGCTGAGAAACCTGAAAAGCTATCCCATGTCGCCGTGCGCGGTGGCAAAGTCTACCTGTTCGTGATGGCGCTCATGCTGCTCGGCACCGGCTTCAAACCGTTGATTGACCTTTACTTCACCCAAATCCCGGCAGCCGCGCTTTACTGGGCCAACTCGGTATCCGCTATTCTAGACAACGCGACGCTGACCGCAGCCGAGATGGGGTCGGGTCTGAGCACGCTCCAGATAAAGAGCGCGCTTATGGGACTCCTGATATCAGGTGGCGCGCTCATACCGGGGAACATCCCGAACATTATATCGGCGGGCAAGTTGAAGATAGGCAGCAAGGAGTGGGCCGCGATAGGCGTGCCGGTGGCTGCCGTGATGATGGCGGTGTACTTCCCCTTCGTCCTGTTGCTTTAAATGAGTATGATGCATGCCATGGGGCCGAACGTGGCCGGGGTCATCGGCACGGCGGTCGCCGCCGGGGCGTTCCTGGGCATGATAAAACCGTGAGGTTGGCTGCCCATTTGCTAAGACCACCATCTCGACTGCCAGTCGCCTCCCCGGTTGGCGGGAGCCTTCGCTCCGCACCCGGCGGATTGGAAATCGCCGGACTCCCATAGTATAATGGCAGACTTCGCAATAGGAGACAGAAGCCACTTCACGGCCAGAGATGCCTACCTCTATAGATTGGGACTTCATCGTTCGCTTCCTCAACATTACCCTCATTGACCTGGCGCTCAGCGGGGACAACGCGATAGTCATCGGTATGGCCGCCGCCTCACTTCCCAGCAGTAAGAGGAGATTCGCCATCATCCTCGGAGGCGCTGGAGCCATCGGGCTGCGCATTGCCCTGACCTCCATCGCCACTCTTCTCATGAGGATTCCGCTTCTGTCGGCGTTCGGCGGTCTGGTGCTTGTCTGGGTGGCTTACAAGCTCCTCCGATTGGATGTCTGCGAGGACGATAAGGAGTGCAAGACAGCCTCCAACCTGAGACAGGCTCTCGTACTCATCCTGACGGCCGATTTCATGATGAGTGTGGACAACGTCATCGCCGTCGCCGGGGCCGCCCATGGCAGCGTCTTCCTCCTCATCGCCGGGTTGCTCATCAGCATGCCGCTCCTCATGACCACCGGCGGCTTCATATCGGTGCTCATCGACAAGTTCAAGTGGCTGGTCTATGTGGGCGCCTTCGCCATCGTCTTCACCGCCACGCGAATGGTCTTTGAGGACAGGTTCATCGAGGCCAGGCTTCAATCGCCCGAATTCATAGTCCTGCCGGCGGCGGCGCTGGTGGGTATCATGGTCCCTTCGTTTTTTGTTTGGCTCAACAAGCGAAGGGCCCCGAAACTGGCCACTGTCAAGGATGTCAAGCAGGTCTGAAACCAGGGGCGGCCGGGACGACAGGCCCATGAAGAGTCCGCCCGGGAGGTAATTCGATGAAGGATGCCGCGTTCGGTTTGACCATGATGATCATGGGGATGGGGGTTACCCTCATCACCCTGTACCTGCTGACGCTGGTCATCAGAATAATGAACAAGTTGTTCCCCTTCAAGGAGGGGGAGGAAACCTCGCCGCAGTCCTGACCTAGAAGCTTGTACAGGAGGTTCCCGTGGAAGTCTTTCTTTCGGCGCTTTCGAGTCTGGGACAGGGATTCGCCGGCCTGACCTGGCAGGCCGGGATCATGATGCTGGCGGCCTTCACGCTCCTCTACCTGGCTGCCGGCAGAGGAATAGAGCCTCTCCTGCTCATACCCATTGGCTTCGGCATTCTCCTGGGCAACCTTCCCCTGGCCGGCCTATCGGCCTACGACGAAGGCGGCATCATAAACATTCTCTACAGGTCAGGTATCCTGACCGAGATATTTCCGGCCCTTCTCTTCGTAGGTCTCGGTGCCATGATAGACTTCGGACCGATGCTAGCCAACCCCAGGGTGCTTATCTTCGGCGCCGCGGGCCAGTTCGGCATA
>JAENJB010000202.1 GCA_016844565.1 Dehalococcoidia bacterium | reverse complement strand
TTATCCTGAGCCTTCGGCGAAGGGCCCTCGCAATGACGGACAAACTGCGACGGGGCTATTTTCATGCGCCGTGGTACTGGCTGCTAGCCAGAATGGTATGGCCGTTGTTTGTCATTCCAATGGGGGGGGGTGGGCGGGACATACTCAGGCTGTGAAATATGTTAGAATAACCTTCCCGTGACCGCACCGATTCGCGTTCGCTATGCCCCTAGTCCCACCGGCTACCCGCACGTGGGCAATATCCGCACGGCTATCTTCAACTGGCTCTTCGCCCGACACCAAGGAGGTAGCTTCATCCTGCGCCTTGAGGACACTGACCTGGCGCGCACCGTCGAAGGGGCGGCAGAGGCCATTCTGGAAAGCCTGCTCTGGCTGGGTCTGGACTGGGATGAAGGGCCGGAGGTGGGCGGAGCATTTGGCCCCTATATCCAATCGCAGCGCCTGCCGCTCTACCATGAGACCGCCGGCAGGCTGCTCAGACAGGGCGCGGCCTATCTCTGCTATTGTTCGCCCGAGCGCCTCGATCAGATGCGGGCTGAGCAAGCCCGCCGCAAGCAGCCGCCAGGCTACGACAGGCGCTGCCGGGAGCTGAGCCCTGACGAACGCAAGGCGTTGGAATCCTCCGGTGTCAAACCCGTGGTGCGTTTCAAGATACCGCTCGAGGGGCAGACGACTTTCACGGACATCATCCGCGGTGAGGTCACCTTTCAAAACAGCACGCTGGATGACTTCGTTCTTTTGAAGTCCGATGGCTACCCCACCTACCACCTGGCAAACATAGTGGACGACCATGAGATGCAGGTCTCCGACGTGTTGCGGGCGGAGGAATGGCTTTCCAGCACGCCGCGCCATCTCCTGCTCTACGCCGCCATGGGCTACGAGCCGCCCCGCTTCGCCCATCTTCCGATGATTCTCGGCCCGGACCGTTCCAAACTAAGCAAGAGACATGGGGCCACCGCCTTGCTTGAATTCCGCGAGCAAGGCTACCTGCCTGAGGCTATGCTGAACTTCCTCACTCTGCTGGGCTGGTCGCTGGACGACCACACCGAGCTGATGAGCCGGGAGGAGATAGTCAGTAATTTCTCCCTGGAGCGGGTGTCTCAGACCGCGGCCATCTTCAATCACCAGAAGCTAGAGTGGATGAACGGCGTTTACATCCGCCACCTGAGCCCGGATGAGTTCACCAGGAGGATGCTCCCCTTCCTGGAAAAGGGGCTGCCGCCGGAGGTGACGCGGCCCGTCCCGTTCGAATACGCCCGCCGGCTGGCGCCTCTTATTCAGGAGCGTACCAAGACCCTCGCAGAGACGGTAGCGCTCACCGATTTCTTCTTCGTTGAACAACTGCAGTACGAGGCCAGCCTCCTTCTCGATAAGGGACTAAGTAGGGAGATGGCCATCCAGGCGCTCAAGACAGCCCGGGAGAGGATAGAGACCCTTGACCAGTTTGACAGCGCCTCTCTGGAGGGGTTGCTCCGTCCCCTGGCAACCGGTGTCGGCATGAACGCCAGTGGTTTCTTCGGTCTGCTCAGGGTAGCGGTCACCGGCCGCAAAGCGGCGCCTCCTCTCTTTCAAACTATGGAGGCTCTTGGCAGGCAACGGTGCCTGGACAGGATGGAAATGGCGCTGGCCGGCCTCCAGCGCTAGCTGCGCCCATGGTAAGAGCGGGCTCTCTTTCTGCCTATCGCTTCTTCGACCTGACCGACGAGAAGGGAACACTGTGTGCCAGGCTGCTGGCCGGGATGGGGGCTGAGGTCATCAGGATCGAGGCTCCCGGCGGTGACCCGACCAGAAATCTCGGTCCTTTCTCCGGCGATATACTCCACCCCGATAAGAGTCTCTTCTTCTGGCAGTACAATCTCTCGAAGCGCAGCATCACCCTCAATCTACAGACGGAGGAAGGACGGTCCCTTTTCCTCAAGCTGGTGGGTAAGGCCGACGGCCTGGTGGAGAGCCACGAGCCGGGCTACCTGGAAGCGCTGGGCCTCGGCTACTCCACGTTGAGTGCCCGTCAGCCCGGGCTGGTGATGGCTTCGATTACTCCGTTCGGACAAGACGGCCCCAGACGCGGGTGGAAGGCGTGCGACCTGATACTCGCCGCTCTGGGAGGGCAGGCCTATCTCAACGGGGAGCCGGACACACCTCCTTTGAAGCTCTACGGCAACCAGACCTATCACCTTGCTTCTCTTTACGCCACGACGGGAATATTTCTCGCGCTTACGCATCGCCGGGCCAGCGGAAAGGGCCAATACATTGACGTCTCCGTACAGGAGTGTGTTGCCTCCGGCCTGGACCACACCCTGGTGCGCTATTTCTCAGAGGGCGTTGTCTCGCGGCGGCAGGGAAGCCAGCACTGGACGCGGGGCTTCCGCCTCTTTCCCTGCCGGGACGGCTACGTTCTCCTTTCCCTTTTCCGTGACTGGGAGGTGCTGGTGGAGTGGCTGGAGAGCGAGGGGATGGCCGGAGACCTGACCGACGAGAAGTGGAGAAGCGGGGAAACCCGGCTGGATGGCATGGCCCATGTCGTCGAGGTGCTGGAGGAGTGGACGCGCTCTCACGCCGCGGCGGAGCTGGTGG
>JAENJB010000201.1 GCA_016844565.1 Dehalococcoidia bacterium | reverse complement strand
CTTCGTCATCTGCCTACGGCAGACTCCTCGCAATGACGGAAGTCATGAAGGTTGACAGCCATCCGTCAGGATAGTAATCTTCCTCCCATACCGAAACCAACATGGACTATCGCTTCTGCCCTCACTGCGGTCGCCCCCTCATCCTGGCGGAGGTCGCCGGAAGGGTGCGCCCCACCTGCTTCCCTTGCGGGTTCTCCCAGTTCCCTGACCCCAAGGTAGCCACGGGCGTCATCGCTACCAGGGGCGGAAGAATTCTGCTGCAGCAGCGCCGCCATCCGCCGGGAAAGGGACTCTGGTCCTTCCCCGGTGGCTTCGTCGATGCCGGCGAGAGGGTGGAAGAAGCCGCCCTCCGCGAGATACTAGATGAGACCCATGTGGAGATCCGGCTCGAAGGCCTGGTCGGTGTCTATTCTCAGCCGGGCCAACCGGTCATCTTCATCGTATACCATGGCGTCATCCTATCCGGCGAGCCCAGTCCGGGGCAGGAGAGCCTGGCAGTGGGCCTCTTCTCCCTTGAGGAACTGCCCCCACTGGCCTTTCCACACGATGTGGAAGTGCTGCGCCAGTGGAAGGAGAGGAAAACCTCACCTCGCATCTCTATGTGAGATTGCTTCGGCCTGCTGCCGCATGGCCTCGCAATGACAGACAGTGGGGGATTGCGACACGTCGGGATGGCCTCGCGATGACACGGTTATGGGAAAGACTCAGTGAGCCACCTTGAAAGCCACCTCCTTTTGTGTGAAAATGAGCCGCCAATGAGCGGTTACCTGCAAAGGAAGAGGTCATGACGAACACTGACTGGCATAAAGAGTACAAACGCAAGCTGATCTCCGCCGAGGACGCCGCCGGGATGGTGAAATCCGGCGACAAGGTCGTCTTCACCGCCGGACGCGAGTCCTTCGCCATCGGCCTGGCCATTGCCTCCAGAATGGGCGAGTTGCAGGGGGTAGAGGTCTTTGTCCCCTCCCCGGGCTACGATTTCGGCTGGTACGACCCTGGCTGGCAGGACTCCTTCAAAATCACCATCCTGATGCCCACCGCCACCTGCCAGGAGGCCGTAGACGCTCGCCGGGTGGATATCAACTTCGGGACCATCTTCCCCTTCTCTTCCCTGGAAGACCCGGACACCCGTCCGCCTGATATGCTGCTCACCGAGGTCTCCCCGCCGGACAAGCACGGCTATTGCAGCTTCGGCCAGTCGCTGTGGAACAAGAAGAGACACATTAAGGGCGCGAAGCTGGTTATCGCCGAGGTCAATCCCAATCTCATCAGGACCCACGGGGAGAACTACTGCCATGTCTCCGAGATACGCTACTTCGTAGAGCACAAGTCCACCGGTGGCGCACCCGGGACCGGCAGCCTGGCCGGCAGGGAACTAAAAGAGCCGGAAGCTTACTTGAAGAACATCGCCGCCAATGTCTCGCAGGTGATCAAGGACGGCGACACCATCCAGATAGGCGTGGGAAGGACCACCGAGCCCCTGGTGCGCCTGGGGATGCTGAACGGGAAAAAGGACCTGGGCTATCACTCCGAGGCCACTCCGGGCGGCATCATTTCGCTGATACGCGATGGCGTAATCAACGGCTGCCGAAAGACGCTCAATCCGGGCATAGCCGTGGTCACGTCTCTGGGCGGCGGCACCAAGGACGAGCTGGACTGGGCCAACGACAATCCCGTCTTCCATCTCGTAGACGTGGAGTACCTGGAGGATATGAGAATCATCGCCCAGCACGACAATTTCGTCGCCATCAACAACGCTCTGGTCATTGATTTCACCGGTCAGATCGCCGCCGAGGGCATCGGACGGCGCATCCTAAGCGTGGCTGGCGGACAGCTGCCTTTCGTCATCGGCGCCTGGCTATCGAAGGGGGGACGCTCGGTGACAGTGCTGCCCTCCACCGCCCAGAACGGCCAGGTAACTCGCATCATGCCCACCCTCCCGCCGGGCACGCCGGTCACTACCCAGCGCAACCTGGCCGACTATGTGGCTACAGAGTGGGGCATCGTGCGCATCCGCGGCAAGTCAGTGCGGCAGAGAGCCCAGGCATTGATCTCTATCGCCCACCCCAGGTTCCGTGAGGAGCTTACCGCAGAAGCGAAGAAGCTCTTCTGGCCGCAGGAATGAGGGAGCGTCTGTAATGGCGTCCAAAGAGAAGGCAAGTCACTCAGCAAGGGGCGTCTTAGAGGGGCGAAGCCCCTCTAAGAAAAAGAATCCCCTCTCTCCTTTAAAGGAGAGAGGGGCAGGGGTGAGAGGTTGATCAACAACCACCGAGTAGCCATAACCGGCATGGGGGTGATCAGCCCCCTGGGGCTGAACGTTGCGGACACCTGGGAGGCGATCATCGCCGGCCGCTCGGGGGTGGACCGCATCACCGCCTTCGACACCACCAACTTCGCCACCAAAATCGCCGCCGAGGTGAAGGGCTTCGACCCTGTGAACTACATGGACCGCAAGGAGGCGCGCCGGCTCGACCGCTTCGCTCAGATGGCCGTGGCGGCCAATCTCGAGGCGGTTAACCAGGCAAGGCTCAAAATAGACACCACCAACAGCAACGATATAGGCGTCATCATCGGGAGTGGCACCGGG
>JAENJB010000053.1 GCA_016844565.1 Dehalococcoidia bacterium | reverse complement strand
ATGGGCCGCATCCGAATGCCGCGCTGGTCCTCCTCAACTGGATGTTCAGCAAGGAAGGGCAAACCGCGATGGGTGGAGCCGCCAAGACCTACAGTGTGAGGAGGGATGTTAACGAGAACTGGTTCAATATCGCCGAGTTGCGTCCGGGCACCTTTACCTTCCTCGATCCACCCAACAACCTGGATCCTCAGAATGCCCCGAGGGGCGCAGCTTTTGCCAAGGCCATCTTCGGGACCCAGTAGGTAATAATCGAACCTCATCCCCTGTATCCCCCTCTCCTTCCAAAGGAGAGGGGGAAGAGTGTTCTCCGAGAGGGGGCACAGCCCCCTCTCGGACTCCCCTTGTCACGAGGCCGTCATTGGTCTGAAAATGGCCGCTTCCGGCACGGCCTGTCATTGCGAGCCCATCCCGACCTGTCGGGAGGGCGAAGCAATCCGTGCACCTGTCCTCTCCCCCCTGGAGGGGGAGAGTTAGAACCTGTCCTGAGCTTGTCGAAGGAGAGAGGGGGATGCATCCGCCGACGCTCCAAACGTCACCCTCTCCCTATCCCTCTCCCGTCAAGGGAGAGGGACTTGACGAGCAGTTTCGCGGGACACTCGTATCTTCCAAGCAACTGCCTCGCTGTTGACAACGGGAATCGGTATGCATATTATTGGTCTGACTGGTCCGGTGAAGTCTATACTGTAAGGAGTTAGAAGGTGCGGAAGATACAATTCATAGGCATTCTGTTACTGGGGTTGGTATTCATTCTGGGCGCGTGTGCGCCTAAGGCGGCACCGGCGCCCGCGAAGGCGCCATCCCCGGCTCCAGCCCCAACTCCAGCGCCGGCCCCTGCGCTGAGCGAATGGGACAAGGTGCTTGCGGCAGGCAAGAAGGAGGGGACCATCACCCTCTACAATGTACTGGGCGTCGGCCTCGGCGACGCCATCAAGGCGGGTATGAAGCAGTACGGCATCAACGTGGAGACCGTTGCCGGAAACGGCGGCGAGATGCAAGTCAGGGTGGAGGTGGAGCAACGTGCCAAGGCATACGTCGCCGACGCCCTGATCTCGGGCTGGACCAACGTCAACAATCTGCTGGCCCAGGGGTACCTGCAGCCGGTCAAGGCCACCCTCCCTTCGCTGCAGGAGAAGGATGTCTGGAAGATGCGCCCCGACCAGCACGAGCCCACCAAGAGCGGCTTTATCTACGCCACCGCCATCACGCCCTCGGTCCTAGCCAATACCGACCTGGTGAGGAAGGGAGAGATCCAGTCCTGGAGCGATTTGCTCGACCCGCGGTGGGCGGGCAAGATCGTGATGTCTGACCCGCGGCCCGGCCAGGGGCCGGGGTCGGCCGGTATATCGGCCTGGTCCACGGTGCTGGGCGAGGAGTTCTGGAAGAAGCTGGCCGCACAGCGCGTCACCCTCCATATAAGGTATGAGATACCGGTGAACCAGGTGACCTTCGGGGAGAAGGCAATAGCCATCTTCCCCGCCTATTCCCAGTCCGTAGCCGCCATCAAGGCCGGGGCGCCGATGCAGATCATGCACCTCAAGGAAGGCACCTCATACTACGTCAACGGCGTGGGCTTCATCGCCAACGCACCGCACCCGAACGCGGTCCTGGTGCTTCTCAACTGGATGTTCAGCAAAGAGGGGCAGGCGGCGATGGGACGGGCAATGGAGACGTACACCGTTAGGAAGGATGTCTCCGAGGACTGGTTCAAGATCGCAGAGTTGCGTCCCGGCACCTTCACGTTCCTCGAACCGCCCAACAACCTGGACCCGGAGAGCTCCAAGAGGGGCGGCGTCTTCGGCAAGACTATCTTCGGGGCTCAGTAGGTAGCATCAGACCTCACTCCTTAAGTCCCCCTCTCCTTTCAAAGGAGAGGGGGACTTTCATATTTAAGAGGGCCGCCATGCCCTCTTCGGGAAGACTAGGCCCCCCTCTCTCCTACTTGAGGAGAGAGGGGGGCCAGGGACGAGAGGTCATCCATCCCCTTGACAAATCCGTCCTCGGATGGTAGATTTACAAGCTGTTAGCAGTCGATGGTGGCGAGTGCTAATCAGGACGCAGCAAAGGGGAAGAGGATGCTAGCCAAGCTGAGTGATCGTCAGGAAGCCATCCTGAAGAGTATTGTCGGGGCCTACATTGAGCAGGCAGTACCGGTGCCGTCAGAGGCAATAGCGCACGCTTACCATATGAGGGTCAGCCCGGCGACGGTGCGCCATGAGATGGCCTATCTGGAGGGGGATGTTCCATCAGGTCGCCCGGGAGATGGATGAGTGGCTACACTTGACCGCTTCAATGCTGGCCCGCATGGCCCACAATGTGGCCCTGGTCACTCCGCCGCACGCCAGCTCTTGCCGCTTCAGGCATATCGAGTTGGTGGGTCTTCAAGGCCTTCTGGCGATGGCTGTGCTGATTGTCCGGCAGGCTAAGGTGAAGCAGCAGCTTCTTCCACTGAAGCAGGCGACCAGCCAGACGGAGTTGAGTCGCCTGGCGGAGCATCTGAACAGTGTATTTCATGATCTGACCAGGTTGGAGATAAGCCATTCCCTTGAGCGTGGCCTGGCTCAGGTGGGGCAGGGTTATGGGATGGGTGGTGAAGTGGTGGCGGGCGGCGCCTCGCCGCTCTTGGAACAGGTGACCGGGGCGGTAGTCAGGATGATGGAGAAGGAGGACATGGAGACGGAGGAGTCCTGGTACCTGGAGGGGTTGAATCTTATGCTGGAACAGCCTGAGTTCGCCCAGGGCCAGAGAATGAGGTCAGTTATGGAGGTGGTGGGGGAGAGGAGGGTCCTGCGCGAGTCAGTTCAGCAAGCCCTGACGGAACGAGGAGTCAAGGTAATCATCGGGGGGGAGAACGAGGTGGAGAGGATGCGGGACTATAGCCTGGTGGTTACTGGGTATGGCGTCGCCGGAGAGGCGAGCGGGATTCTCGGGGTGCTGGGTCCCACCAGGATGCGCTACGGGCGCGTTATCGCTACGGTGAGCTATCTCTCCCTTCTGCTGAGCCATCTGCTCGCCGACGTGTACGGTAAAGAGAAGCAGGACATAGATGTGGATGGCATCCACTGACCAACGGCGCGCTGTCATTGTTTCGCTTCGCTTGCAGTGACACATGGTGAGGCTGATTCGTCCCATTGCCAAACAATTAAAGAGGAGCATAGACTTGAGCCAGGAACAGACGTCTGCAGAGGCCAAAAACCAGGAGGCGGCGCTCCCGAAGGAGGACGCGCAGAAGCAGTTGGAGGAAGCGCGCTCCAAGGCGGCGGGCTTTCTGGCGAATTGGCAGAGGGCCGAAGCCGACTTCATCAACTATAAGAAGAGGGCCGAACAGGAGAAAGGGGATACAGCTCAGAGGACACTGGCAGCCCTGGTACTGGAGTTGCTGCCGGTGCTCGATGATCTGGAGCGGGGCTTCCTTTCCCTGCCGCCCGAGCTGAGTGGCCTGACCTGGATAGAAGGGATACAGCTTATCTATCGCAAGCTGCGCGCCATCCTGGAAAGGCAGGGCCTGACGGAAGTCAAGACCAGAGGGCAACCATTCGAGCCCACCCTGCACGAAGCGGTGAGGTTCGCCGATGGGGAAGAGGGGATAGTGCTGGCGGAGCTGCAAAAGGGGTACCGGCTCTCTGAGCGGGTGCTTCGTCCCGCTCTGGTGGTGGTGGGAAAAGGGAAGGAGGAGGAAGAAGAAAAGGAGAATGTCTGATGCGTCATTGCGAGGCCCCACGGGTAGGGCCGAAGCAATCCGGAAACCCGTCCTCTCTCCCCTGGAAGGAGAGGGAAAGACGGGCGGATTGTTTCGCTTCTCTCGCAATGACAGTTTGGTTACCGGGCAATATCATAAAGGAGAATTATCATGTCTAAAGCAATCGGCATAGATTTGGGCACTACCAAGAGCTGTATGGCAGTCATGGAAGGCGGCGAACCCAAAGTCATCCCCAATCGCGAGGGAGAGCGCATCACGCCTTCCATGGTCGCCATGAGCAAGACCGGGGAGCGACTGGTAGGGCAGCTGGCCAAGCGCCAGAGGATCACCAATCCGGAGAACACCATCTTTCAGGTGAAACGCCTGATGGGACGCAAGTTCGAAGAGCCCACGGTGCAGTACGATATGAAGCTGTTCCCTTTCAAGCTGAACCGCGCGCCGAATGGTGATGTCCGGGTGGTGATGGCAGGCAAGGAGTACAGCCCGCCCGAAATCTCGGCCATGATTCTTCAGAAGCTGAAATCCGATGCCGAGGCTTACCTGGGGGAGCCCGTGACCGAGGCGGTCGTCACCGTACCCGCCTATTTCAACGATAGCCAGCGTCAGGCCACCAAGGATGCCGGCGCCATAGCCGGACTGAATGTGCTGCGTATCATCAACGAGCCCACGGCCGCCTCTCTGGCCTACGGCCTGGACAAGAGGAAAGACGAGACTATTGCCGTGTATGATGAGGGTGGAGGCACCTTCGACGTCTCCATTCTGGAAATCGGCGAGGGCACCTTCCAGGTGAAGTCCACCAACGGAGATACCCATCTGGGCAGCGAGGACTACGACCAGCGCATCATCGACTGGCTGTGCACCGAGTTCAAGAAGGAATCGGGGATTGACCTGAGACAGGACCGCATGGCGCTTCAGAGGTTGAAGGATGCCGCTGAGAAGGCCAAGGTAGAGCTCTCGACGGTGATGCAGACCGATATCAACCTTCCCTTCGTCACCGCCGATGCCAGCGGGCCCAAGCACCTTAACATCACTCTCACGCGGGCCAAGCTGGAGCAACTGGTCGGCGACCTCATTGAGAAGACCTTCGGACCGTGCCGGCAGGCCCTGACTGACGCCGGCCTCACCGCCGACAAAGTGAATAACGTCATTCTGGTGGGCGGACCAACCCGGATGCCTCTCATGCACGAGAAGGTGAAGCAGTTCTTCGGGCGGGAGCCCCACAAGGGAGTCAACCCCGACGAGGTGGTAGCCATCGGAGCGGCCATCCAGGCCGGAGTGCTCAAGGGGCAGGTGAGAGAAGTACTGCTGCTGGATGTTACTCCCCTGACCCTTGGTCTCGAGACGCTGGGCGGCATAGCTACTCCACTGATACCGCGCAATACCACCATCCCGACCTCCAAGAGCCAGGTCTTCAGTACCGCTACGGACAACCAGCCCAGCGTGGAAATTCATGTCCTTCAGGGCGAGCGCCCCATGGCAGCAGACAACCGCAGTCTGGGCAAGTTCATCCTGGACGGCTTGCTGCCTGCGCCAAGAGGGGTCCCTCAGGTTGAGGTCACATTCGATATCGACGCCAACGGCATCCTCAGTGTGCGGGCCCATGATAAGGGTACCGGCAAGGAGCAAAAGATCACCATTACCGCTTCCGGCGGCCTGTCCAAAGAGGAAATGGAGCGGATGAAGAATGACGGGGAGAAACATGCTGCCGAGGACACGAAAAGGCGCGAGGAGGTGGAGCTGCGCAACCAGGCCGACAACATGACCTACAATGCGGAGAAGATGCTGCGGGAGCACGGCGACAAGGTGCCCGCCGATCTCAGGCAACAGGTAGAGGGTAAGGTAGCGGCGGTGCGCTCAGCGCTTCAGGCCAAAGATACAGACCATCTTCGCCGCACTGTCGAGGAGCTGTCCCAGGCCTTGCAGCAGGTGGGTACCGCGGTATACCAGTCTGGCGGCGGCGCTCCAGGCGGACAAGGTGGGGTGGCGCCGGGCGGGGGCGAGGGTGGTGGGGCCCCGCCGAAGGGTGGGGAGGGTGGGACGGTGGAGGGGGAGTTCCGCGAGGTCTGAAAACCGTCTATAATGTATCGGAAGAGTACTACCAGAGAGGGGCGAGGCCCCTCTCTGGTTTATGTGGGTTCGATAGATGTCTGACAAGCGAGATTACTACGAGGTACTGGGCCTTCCCCGGACGGCGACCGAGGAAGAAATCAAGCGCGCCTTTCGCAAGCTAGCTTTCCAGTACCACCCGGACCACAACAGCGACGGCGGGTCAGGGGACAAGTTCAAGGAAATCAACGAGGCCTATGAGGTCCTTTCTAACGCCGACAAGAGGGCACAGTATGACCGTTTTGGGCATGCTGCGGCGGGAGCCGGCGGAAGGGGTTTCGAGGGCTTTGACGCCTTCGGAGGTTTCGGAGACATCTTTGATGCGTTCTTCGGCGGTGCTGCCACCACCTCCAGAGCAAGGGAACCCCGCGTCGGGGCCGACCTGCGTTACCGCTTTACCGTTACATTCGAGGAGGCGATGAGAGGGGTTGAACGAGAGCTGGAAGTGGAGCGCTTGGAAGTGTGCTCCCTCTGTCATGGCACCAGGCTGAAACAGGGAAGCCAGGCCCAGAAATGCCCTAATTGTCAGGGCTCGGGACAGGTCAGGCGGGTGCAGCAGAGCTTCTTCGGTCAGTTTGTGAACGTCGCCCCTTGCGAGCGCTGCCGAGGGGAGGGGGCGATAATTACCGACCATTGCCCGCAGTGCCGCGGCTCCGGACGGGAGAAGATGAAACGGCGTCTTGTGGTGGACATACCGGCCGGGGTTGACGATGGCTCCCAGATAAGGCTCAGAGGGGAAGGGGAAGCTGGTGGCGGTGGCGGCCCGCCGGGAGACATCTACATAGCGGTCTCGATGCAGCCGCACAAGCTCTTCCGCCGGGAGGAGGACAACGTCCTCTACAACCTCCCCATTAATATCGCCCAGGCTGCCTTGGGGGATGAGGTGGAGACGCCGACTGTTGAGGGTAGTGCCAGGGTGAAAATACCGGCGGGCACCCAGACGGGAACAGTGTTCAAGTTGAAAGGCAAGGGCTTTCCTCATCTGACGCATCGGGACGGCCGGGGAGACCAGCTGGTTAAGGTCTTCGTGGTCACACCCCGCTCTCTCAAGGATAAAGAGCGCCGTCTGCTGCAGGAGCTGGCGGCCAGTCTGGGCAAGCCCTCGGCGGACCAGGCAGTGCCTGATTAGTACTCAGTTGCAGCAGTCCTTATACGATGAAAGAATTCCTCTCCCTCGACGGGAGAGGTTAGGTGAGGGTGAAATATCGGCATAAGCTAAGGCCCCCTCTCTCTAACTCTCCCCCTCAAGGGGGGAGAGGATTGCCTGGCTTTCTGTGCAAGCAGAGCCCAGGTTCGTGGTCTGGCGGTGTCTGGTCCGTCACTGCGAGCCCATCCGCCGCAGGCGGAGGACGAAGCAATCCGTCCGTGCTCCCCTCTCCCTTGACGGGAGAGGGTAAGGGAGAGGGTGAAGTCCTTGAGAAAGGCCCTCTCTCTCCTTCGACAAGCTCAGGACAAGTCTAACTCTCCCCCTCCAGGGGGGAGAGGACGCAATGATACACGGCGCCAAGCGCAAGGACGTTCTTAGAGCTTAGGCATCGCGGAATGGGAGGCCAGGCCGCCGAGCTCGTGCCGCGGCCTGATCAGGGCTTTCAGATGGCTGAGCGCGCGGTCGGGGGCCAGGCCCTCGAATAGTATCCGGTAGATGAGGTCGGTGATGGGCATGTCCACCCGAAGCTTGCGAGATAGCTGGCGAGCAACGCGTGTGGTGTCCACGCCTTCGGCGACGCCGGACATTCCAGCCAGGATGTCATCCAGCGACCTTCCGCTGGCCAGCTCGCTGCCGACATAATGGTTACGGCTGAGAGGACTGGCGCAGGTGGCCACCAGGTCTCCAAGACCGGCAAGGCCGGAGAAGGTGAGGGGATCGGCCCCCATGGCCACGCCCAGGGCCATTATTTCAGCCCAGCCCCGGGTAATTAGCGCCGCCTTGGCATTGTCGCCCAGACTCAACCCATCGGAGATGCCTGCGCCGAGGGCGATGATGTTCTTCAGGGCTCCTCCGAGCTCCACTCCGACCATGTCGGTGTTGAGGAAAACGCCGAGATTGCGGCTGGCGAGCAAATTGCCGGCCTGGCGCGCCACCTTCATGTCCCGTGCCGCCACCACGGTGGCTGCAGGCAACCCCTGGGCGATCTCACGCGCCAGGTTCGGTCCGGAAATGACACATATGCCGGCGTGACACGGGGAGGGAATCTCTTCGGCGATGACTTCGCTCATCCGCAGTCCGCTGCCCATCTCCAGGCCCTTGGCCGCGCTCATCACCATGGTGGACGGTTCGAGATAGTCTGCTGCCTGCCGGATGTTGGTTCTCAGCCTCTGGGCAGGCACCGCCAGAATGGTCAGCACAGCTCCAGAAAGGGTTTCACTCAGGCCGGCGCTGACGGATAGACGTTTGGGAAAGGAGATGCCCGGCAGAAGGTCCCGGTTGACCCGGGTCTGTTCCAGAGCCTCGCTTTCCTCTTCGGTCCTGCCCCAGAGGCTGACCCTCATTCCCTTGCGGGCGAGCACGATGCCCAGGGTGGTGCCCCAGGAAGTGGTGCCGAGGATGGCTATCTTGGGCATGACTGTGGGTGAGGCTTACCTGGCGGGTCAGCCTCTGGTCTTCCCCATCTTCCGTTCAGTCCCGGCAAGCAGCCGGGAGACGTTGTCCCGGTGTTGAAAGAGAATGAGGAGTGCCCCGGCGAGGGCATAGAGAAGATACTCGGCAGGATGCCGACTGAAAAGCACTAGAGGCACCAGCAAGGCCCAGGCCGCCACTGTCCCAACCAGCGAGCCTAAAGAGACATAACGGGTCAGTCCGGCGACCAGGAGGAGCATCTCCCCCCCGAATAAGGCTGCGGCAGGAGAGAGGGCGAAGAGGCCGCCCAGGAAAGCTACTACACCTCGACCCCCCTTGAAATCGAGGAAGATCGACCAGTTGTGTCCCACCACTGCCGCCATGGCGGCCAGGATCTGTGCGCCTCGAAAGAGGTAGATGCCCTCCGCCACCAGCTGATCGCTCGCGCCGATGATAATTTTAGACAGATAGACCGCACTAGCCGCCTTGGCGGCATCCAGCAGCACTACCGCGACGGCAGCCTTCCATCCGGCTGCTCGGAGTACATTCGTAGCCCCCGTTCGCCCGCTACCCTGGGAGGTGACATCGACACCGCGAAATAGCTGGGTGAGAATGAAGCCGAAGGGAATGGCGCCGAGCAGATAGCCGAAGAGAAGGATGGCCACCAGGGCAAAGATAATGTCACTCATTATTCACCTCGGTCCTGAAAGATGAACTTCAGTGGCGTGCCGGCGAAGCCGAACAGCTCTCGCAGTCTGTTCACCAGGAACCGCCGGTAGGAAAAATTCACCAGGCGGGCATCGTTGACCACGAAGAGAAAGGTAGGAGGATTAACCGCCACCTGAGATACCTTGAACAGGGCGAACTGCCTATTGCCTGAGCGAGGCAGATTGTGAGAGGCCACCGCCTCTTTGATATAGGCGTCAAGCACCTGGTCGGGAACGCGCTTGTTCCGCTCCTCGAAGACACTGACGACCCGGGGCAGGACTTCGCCTACTCCCTGTCCCAGCAGGGCCGATGTGAACAGGACGGGAGTGCCGGGCATGAAACGCAACCGGCGCTGCAACCCCTGGGTCAGCTCCAGGTGGTCAACGCCCTGGGCGAGGTCCCACTTGTTGACCACCACCACCATCCCCTTCAGAGCCTGCTGGATGTAGCCAGCGACATGCCAGTCCTGAATGGTATCGGGCTCGGTGGCATCAATTACCAGCAGGACTACATCGGAGCGGGCGATAGCCCGGAGGGAACGGAGGGCGCTGTACCTCTCGACTCCGGGCACGATCCTCCCCCTCTTCCGCAGTCCCGCCGTATCTATCAATAGGAGGCGTCGGTCTCCGTACATGAGGACGGTATCGACGGCGTCACGCGTC
>JAENJB010000200.1 GCA_016844565.1 Dehalococcoidia bacterium | reverse complement strand
AAGAGGCCGAAGGATCCGCCCCAAGGTCACCATACCAGGGCGGATTCTTCGTTCTGCTTCGCGAACTCAGAATGACACGGTCCCGCTGCAAACCACCCCTGTCAAAGAATCCGCTCCAGCACCGCCTCCAAATCGCCGGGCAGAGCGCTCCGAAACTCCAGATATTTGCCGCTAATGGGATGCTCAAACGCAAGGTAAGAAGCGTGGAGGAACTGCCTCTCAAGCAGAGAGGTCTTTCCGCCATAAAGCCGGTCGCCTACCACCGGATGGCCGATAGCTGACAGATGCACCCGTATCTGGTGGGTGCGCCCGCTGGCCGGAGAGACCTCCAGCAGGCTATACTTCTCGACGCTCCGAAGCACACGGTAGCCGGTGCGCGCCTCCCTGCCATCCTCCACCACCGCCATTCGCTGCCGGTGCGCGGGGTCGCGCCCCACGGGAGCCTCGATGGCCCCCTCCGCCGGAGAAAGCCGGCCGTGGACCAGGGCCAGGTACTGTTTCTTCAGGGTGCGCTTCTTGAACTGGGCGGCCAGACCCTCATGCGCCCGGCCGTTCTTCGCTACCACCATCAGACCGGAGGTATCTTTGTCCAGGCGGTGTACGATTCCCGGCCTCAACGAGCCGTTGATCCCCTCCAGGTCGGGGATGTGGGCCAGCAGGGCATTAACGAGTGTGCCCCGCGGATGCCCCGGAGCGGGATGCACCGCCATCCCCGCCGGCTTGTCCACCACCAGAAGGTCGGCGTCCTCGTAGACGACCGTCAGCGGGATGGGCTCGGCCTCCAGGCCAGTCGGAGCCGGCGGCGGAAGAACGATAGCCACTTCATCCCCCGCCCTGAGCTTCTGCCCCGACTTCGCCACCTGTCCGTTGGCCGTCACACACCCCTGCTCGATCAAACGCTGGACATGCGAGCGCGTTAGCTCCGGTCGCACGCGCGTGATGTACTTGTCCAACCGCTCTCCCCCCTCCACTACCTTCAGGCTAAGCGTCTCATCCACTTGCTATCCCCTGCATACATTATGTCAACCCATCTCTTCTCTGTCACTACCTCTAAACTGGCCACTTCTGGCACGGCCTGTCATTGCGAGTCCAGATTTCATCGGGACGAAGCAATCTCTGAGCCACTAGTACTGTATGAGATTGCTTCGGGCTTCGCCCTCGCAATGACACATAAACCACCCCTATCCTCTCCGAGTTTGCCGTTTGGCAAAAGAGTACATGGAGTAGGCCAGGAGGGACACGCCGACGGTGACGGCCGAGTCGGCCAGGTTGAAGACCGGCCAGAAACCCAGGTCCACAAAATCTGTGACATAGCCAAAGCGCAGCCGGTCTATCAGATTGCCCACCGCCCCACCCAGAATAAGCCCAAAAGCCAGATGGCCCCACAGACCATAGAACAACCGGCTGCGGTAGAAAACGAAAATCAACACCAGGGCCAGAAAGACGGCCACCGATATGTACGTCTGGTCTGCAAACAGGCCAAAGGCGACGCCCTTGTTGTATACCAACGCCAGGCGCAAGGAGCCTAAGACGGGGATGACCTTATGGGGGAAGAGGAGAGAGACCATCCAGAGTTTGGTCAACTGGTCGGCGATGACTATGAACAGGGCAACAAGAGGGAAAAGGAGCCTCTCCGCCCAGTCACCTCGACGATGGTCTGGCTTTGACATCCCTAGCTTGCAGAACCTTACATTTCAGACACAGGCTGGCATGAGGCAACGCCTCCAGGCGTTCCCGGGGTATAGGCTGACCGCACTGGTCACACAAGCCATAGGTGCCGGATTCAAACTTCTTCAAGGTATGCTCCACCTCGGCCAGGGAATCCAGCAAACCGCGCTCGAGGGCCAGATGCTTCTCCATTTCGAAAGTCTCGGTAGCCTCTTCTTCCCGCTTACCGAAAGGGCTCCCTTCTCGGGTCTCATCCGAGGCAGCGCTGGCTCTACTGAGCTGCTCCATCTCCGCGGTCAAGCGTTTCCTTTCGCCGATTAACCTCAGACGGAGCGCCTCAAAACCCATTGCCACTTCATCTTTCTCCTGCGCCTTACTCGAATGGACCTGCCTCTTCCCCTGACAAAGGAAACAACTGGCGAGACTGAGGTTCCTGAACTACGCCCAATTATAGAAGGAACAGTGCAATTTATCCACCCTGCCATTTCGTCATTGCGAGGAGCGCAAGCGACGAGGCAATCAGCCCTAATCTGTCATTCTGAGCGTAGCGAAGAATCTTCCCCCCGACCGAGCCGGAGATTCTTCGTTCTGCTTCGCGAACTCAGAATGACAAAGGATAGGCTGCGCTCGCAATGACATATGAGGGCTAATCCTCACCCCACCATTTCTCGAGGCGGCCCCGGACCTCTTTCTCGAAGCCCTGTTCGCTGGGATGGTAATAGCGTTTGCCCTGCAGTCGTGAAGGGAGGTTCGGCTGCCTCACGAAATGTCCAGGGTGGTCATGGGCATACTTATAGCCCTTCCCAAAGCCCATGCCCCGCATCAGCCCGGTCACCGGGTTGCGCAGGTGGAGGGGCACCGGGTCGTAGCGGGTCTGCTGGACATCCTCCTGCACCAGCCCATAGGCCTGATAGAGGGAGT
>JAENJB010000199.1 GCA_016844565.1 Dehalococcoidia bacterium | reverse complement strand
ACTGTCATGTTGGGAAGCACTCTCATCATGGCAATGTCTTCCAGGGCTTGAGCCGTGGCGCCGTCTTCGCCGACCGTTATGCCGCTGTGGGAACCGGCTATCTTCACGCTCTGGTTATTATAGCAGATAGATATCCTTATCTGGTCGTAGCCGCGGGTACAGATAAAGCAACTGAAGGAGCATACGAACGGTATTCTGCCCGCCAGGCTCAAGCCTACCGCCGTGCCCAGCATGTCCTGCTCGGCTATTCCCATGTTCAGGAAGCGCTCCGGAAACAGCTTCTGGAAGCGGTCGGCCCGCGTGGACTCGGCTAGGTCGCCGGCAAGGACGAAGACCTTCGGATTGCTCTTCCCCAGCTCCACCAACCCCTCTCCAAAACCATCCCGCAGGGCTTTGCGCTGGACTGGCGAGCTCAAAAGCCTTCCCTCATTCGCGTCGCTTCCAGCTCCTGCAGGGCCTTCTCCAACTCCTGCTGATTGGGAGCTTTCCCATGCCACACGGGGTTGTTCTCCATGAAAGAGACCCCCTTGCCCTTCACCGTGCGGGCGATGATAACCACTGGCTTGCCCTTGGTATCGGCAGCGCTGTCAAGAGCATCCAATAGACCCGCCGGGTCGTGCCCGTCCACATCGAGGACATGCCAGCCACAGGCGGACCATTTCTGGTCGACGGGGCGGAGGTCCTTTATCTCGCGAGTCCAGCTATCCTGCTGGATGCCATTGAGGTCAACTATGCCGCAGAGATTGTCCAAGCGCCGGAAGCCGGCGGTCATGGCTGCCTCCCAGATTTGTCCCTCATCCATCTCACCGTCCCCCATCAAACAATAGATACGGTTCTTCTTCCCGTCGGCGCGGGCGGCCAAAGCCAGACCATTGGCGATAGATAGACCCTGCCCCAGGGAACCGGTGGAGACCTCTACACCGGGGACACCTGCATAGGCATGCCCTTGAAGGCGCGAATCGATCTTTCTGAAGGTGAAGAGATCTTCCCTGGGGAAAAAGCCGCGGTGAGCCAGCACAGTGTAGAGGGCGGGGCAGCAGTGGCCTTTGGAGAGAATGAACCTGTCCCTCTCCTCCCACTGCGGGTTGTGGGGATCATGGTGGAGCTTGTAATGGTAGAGGGCAACCAGTATCTCGGCGCAGGAGAGGGAGCCGCCGGTGTGGCCAGACCCGGCTTCCCGCAGCATCAGGAGAATGTCACGACGGAGGTCCCACGCGTGTTCCTTGAGCTCATTAATGCTGGGTCTGGGTGTCTTGCCGTTGGGCATGTGAAAGCTGTTTCTGGTAATATTCAACCGTTGATGGGATTATGGCATGGGCTGGAGGGTGAGTCAAGAAGAAAAGTCGATGCCTGACGGGGTACTCCTGGCGTACGCCTTTGGGGCTGGCATGGTGGCCACGGTGAATCCCTGCGGATTCCTTATGCTGCCATCCTACGTGGCTTTTTATCTGGGTGGTGATGAGAAAGATATCTCGTCGCCTGCGCTTCTTCGGGCCGCGCAGGGAGCCGGGCTGAGCCTGGCGATAACCGCCGGTTTCCTGGTCCTCTTTCTTGCCATCGGTCTGGTGGTTTCCTTCGGTAGCAGAGGCCTGTTAGCTTTCGTGCCGGTGGCTACGCTGATTGTAGGGGCCGGCTTACTGTCACTCGGCATCTGGCTCTTCGCAACGCACCGCTCATTGGGCATAGCTGCCGCCAGCCGCCTGGAGGTGAAATTCCAGCGAGGTCCCAGAGGCGCCTTTATCTTCGGGATAGGTTACGCGATGGCGTCGCTCGGTTGCACTCTGCCGGTGTTTCTGGTGGTGGTCGGAAGCGCCCTTTCCACCCGGGGGCCTGGTGAGGGGCTGCTCCAGTTTGCGGCTTACAGCCTTGGCATGGGAGCGGTCGTGACAGCCGTGGTGGTGAGCGCTGCCTTCTTCAAGGACACGGTGCAAAGGCACTTGCGTCAAGCGCTGCCCTATATTCACCGGTTGGGCGCTCTTTTTCTGATGGCTGCAGGAGTATACCTCATCTACCGCGCGGTGAGGTTCGGCGGGCTATTGTAGAAGGAATGAAAAGCGGATAGAATGGTGACTTGCTGATTGAGCTGGCCTTCCGTCTCTCGAACCGTTTCACTGCCTTATTTGTAAGGGGGTGCTGACATGACGAACCAGGCTCCTAACACCATACGGAACGTGGCGCTCCTTTCCCATAGTGGAGCGGGCAACACCTCTCTGGCGGAAGCCATGCTCTTCACCGCCGGCGCCATCTCCCGTCTGGGGAAGGTGGAAGAGGGGACCACGGCTTCCGACTATGAACCGGAAGAGACCAGGCGTCGGATTAGCATCAACCTGGCGGTGCTCCCCTGCAACTGGAAGGGAGTGAAAGTCAATGTGCTCGACACTCCCGGCTATGCGGATTTCGTTGGTGAGGTCAGGGCCGGGCTGAGGGTGTGTGACGGCGCCGTTGTAGTGGTCAGTGCCGCGTCCGGCGTGGAGGTAGGGACTGAGAGGGTGTGGAACTATGCAGAAGAAGCCCGGCTGCCGCGATTTGTTTTCGTAAACAAGATGGACCGGGAGAGCACCGATTTTCAGCGCGCCGTGGATAACATTCAGGCCAAGCTGGGAAAACAA
>JAENJB010000052.1 GCA_016844565.1 Dehalococcoidia bacterium | reverse complement strand
ACCTTGGAGCAAGCCAGGGGACAGTGCCAGGTGGGTAGTTTGACTGGGGCGGTCGCCTCCAAAAAGGTAACGGAGGCGCCCAAAGGTTCCCTCAGGGTGGATGGAAATCACCCGTTGAGTGCATTGGCATAAGGGAGCTTGACTGCGAGACCTACAAGTCGAACAGAGACGAAAGTCGGGCAAAGTGATCCTACGGTTCTGAGTGGAAGGGCCGTGGCTTATCGGATAAAAGCTACTCCGGGGATAACAGGCTGATCCTACCCAAGAGTTCATATCGACGGTAGGGTTTGGCACCTCGATGTCGGCTCGTCGCATCCTGGGGCTGTAGTCGGTCCCAAGGGTCGGGCTGTTCGCCCGTTAAAGCGGCACGCGAGCTGGGTTCAGACCGTCGTGAGACAGGTCGGTCTCTATCCGTGATGGGCGCAGGAGATTTGAGGGGAGCTCTCCTCAGTACGAGAGGACCAGGAGGGACAGACCACTGGTGTGCCAGTTGCCCCGCCAGGGGCATCGCTGGGTAGCCAAGTCTGGAAGGGATAAGCGCTGAAAGCATCTAAGTGCGAAGCTCTCCCCAAGATTAGATCTCCCATCCTTTCCGCAAGGGAAGGAGTAAGACCGCAAGTAGACTACTTGCTATATAGGCGGCAGGTGTAAGCGCTGTAAGGCGTTCAGCTAAGCCGTACTAATGGTCGAGGGCTTGATCAACATCAAGCTGAGGATCAAATCGGGACCAACAGTAAAGAAATCCTCGCCATGCCGGGAAGAGGCGCGGTGCCCCGACAGGCGTCGGGACGAAAGGAGGCGGTTGTGCCTATCTTTGTTGCCCTGGGTAGAGCCACAGAAACCGGTATCCGCAACCTGGAAGGATTTACACTCCGCCACGAGAAGGCTGTCCAGCGGGCCGAAGGCTACGGCGGCAAAGTCATCGCCAGCTATGCCCTCCTTGGGCAGTATGACTACCTGGTCATTCTTGATTGCCCGGACGAGAAAACGGCTACACTTATTCTCACCCGGGAGGCCTCGGGCGGTAATGTGCGCTATGAGACCATGACCGCCATGCCACTCAAGGACTTCGCCGCCCTGGTCCAACTGTAGCTCCGATACCAATCGGACGGAGGACTTCGGACTATCATGATATCGAACTTTGGCACGGGCTTCTCATGCCAACCAGGTTACATCGCGGGGTGGAGCAGTGGTAGCTCGTCGGGCTCATAACCCGAAGGTCGTTGGTTCGAATCCAACCCCCGCTACCAAGAACCAGAAGAAGGCCCCCTGTCTATATAGACAGGGGGCCTTCTTTATTCTGCCAGAATCTCTCTGCCGACAGCCTCTGCCAGCAGCCTTTCCACACTTAGCTACAGCACCAACGGACGCATGCGTATGGCCGGCGGCGCCTGGATGCCTCCGGACAGGACCAGGCGAAAAGCGTCGGACACGGTCATATCCACATCGTACACGTCCTCCATCGCCAGGAGGGCGACCCAGCCAGAGTTGGGCGTGGGCGCCGTCGGTATGTAGATCAGGGCCATTGACTTGCCCGCCCCATCGCTGGTCAGCCCGGTAAGAAATCCTATGGCCCACGTCCCCTTCTTCGGATACTCGATGGCCACAACGCGCTTGAAACCCGTTTGCCCTGTCCCCGAAAACGACTCGATAAGCTGGCGGGCCGCGGAATAGACCATCCCGATCACGGGGACACCCAGCAAGGCCCTCTGTCCCAGGCGAATAAGCTGCTTGCCTGCGCCGTACAGACCGAGGAGCCCGATAAAGTACATGAGCACCAGCAAGGCAATCAAACCCACGCCCGGCACCCTCACTCCAAAGAGACGCTCGAAACCCGGCTGCAACACACCGTCCAGAGAGAAGAACACCAGCCGGAGAACGACGTAGGTGACAATAAGAGGGACCAGGAGAAGGAGGCCGGTGATGAGCGTTTTGCGAAGATGACCAATCATCTAATAGTCTCCTTTCTGCGGCCGTGACCGGCCGCCTTGCCCACAGGTGACAGGGTACAGAAGAACATGTTACACGGTGCCAGCTTCTCTAGCAACACCATACTGAGTATAATACTAGCAGCCAACCGAGACAGAATAAGCGCCTTGCGCAGAAGAGCAGCAGTGGAAGGATTTCAGGTCAAGACAGGTATAGACTTGGTGAAACTGGATGAGTTTCGCCGTTCATTGGAGAGCGGGGGTGAAACTATGCTCAAGCGACTCTTCCATCCCTCCGAGGCTTCCGCCGATTCGCTGGAAAGGCTTGCAGGCATCTTTGCCGCCAAGGAAGCTGCTTTCAAGGCCCTGGGAATGCCACGGGGTAACTGGCACATAGTTGAAATCAAGTATGACCGCGAGGGCAAGCCCGGCATCATCTTCGCCCCTGAGTTCGACCGCTCCCTCATCATCAGCGTGGACGTGAGCATCGCTCATGCCGGGGAATACGCCATCGCCTGCGTCACCGCGCTCGTGAGGGAATAGCGCTACAGCGCCTTGATTGCCTCCTCAAGCATGGCAGTAGCCTCCAGATAAGATATATTCTGGGTGAAGGTGAGAGGTTTGCCAAAGCGGATTTCTATCTTCCCGCGCTCCAGGACGGGGAACTGCCAGGGCCGGCCGATCTTCTCGATGGCGAGTTTTATAGGCACCACCGGTAACCCCGTCTCCAGTGCTACGAAGCCAGTGCCGCTCTTGAAGGGCTGAATCGGCCCACCGATAGTCAGTTTTCCTTCCGGGTAGATGAGCACCGACCACCCCTCATCCAGGATGCGCCCCACATTGTTCAGGGAGGGGCGAATGGCTCCTTCCTGAGAGAAGGGAAAGCCGTTTCCCAGGAGAGGATTGATGACCGCAAAGAACGGACTGCGGAAACCCTGCGCCCAGGCAGCGATGGCCAGACGCCGCCGCCTGGACCCCATGGCCATGAGAATGAGACCGTTATCGAGGTGAAGGTTGTGATTGGCAGCGAAGAGCAACGGCCCCCCGGAGTCCCGAACTTGTTCGCGCCCTGTCACCTTAAGTGAATAGGTGATCTTGAGCAGGGGAAAGAACATGGCTCGCAGAAGCATTCCTCTCAAGAGACAGCACCACGGCGACCTGCCCCACGAGGGGAACTTTGTCGTCACCTGTTGCCCCCCACCCTCGGCAACCAACGCCTGGAGTTGACCTACCGTCGTAGAAGGACCTACCTGAGACTCGTCTACATAAACCCCCAGCTCTGCCTCAATGACGGAGAGCAGCTCGACCCGGCGCAAGGAGTCGAGGTTCAAGTCGCTTCCCAGGCATTTGTCAGAGGTTATATCTTGAACTGACTGTCCGCTGATCTCACACAGGATACGCTGCAGGTTGTCGCGTTGCTGAAGGCGAGCATCCCGTTGTGTCGCCATGTCTATTCGCGTTGCTACCGGTTTTGCACCGCTTATCATGTCCAGGACCACATTCTTCTTCACCTTCAGAGTGTGAGTTCTGGGAAAGTCCTGTTCGCACCAGACCGTGAAGCCCTTTATCTGCTGCCTTTCCGCCATCTGGCTGTTGGCCCAGGCAACCACTTGCTCGGCCTGGGATGGCTCCTGCAGTATGATCACAGCGTGTATCTCTATCGAACGCCCCCTGGGCATTCCCACCACGATGGCGTCGGTCACTGCAGAGTGCTTTTTCAGAATCGCCTCAATATCCTCAGGAAACACTTTTTGACCGTCGGGCAGGGCAATCATGTCCTTCTTACGGCCCTTCAGATGCAGATGACCGTTCTCGTCCATGAAGCCCATATCCCCGGTCTTGTACCAGCCACCCTGAAGGGAAGAGGCGGTCTTCTCCGGGTCCTCCCAGTAGCCGGGAGTGATGTTGGACCCCTTAACCAGTACTTCGCCATCACTGGTTATGTCAACTTCAACTCCAGGCACGGGGCGGCCAACCGAGTCACAGTGCCTGTCCTCCCTGGTCTGGCAACTGATAATGGGAGAGGCTTCAGTAGCGCCGTAACCCTGGATGACTTTGAATCCCATTAGCTCCCACTTGTCTTTGAGCTCCGGGTCCAGAGCTGCGCCTCCTGACACAAGCAAATCGATATTCCCACCCATGCGCTTGTGCAACTGGCTGAACAGCAGCCGTCGCATGTTGAAAGGCAAGCGCCTGGCGATGCCAAGAAGAACTCCCCAGGCACGCTCTTTTCCCTGACGCCGCACTTCCCTTTCGATGCCCTTCATGAACATGTCCAGTACCTGGGGCACCAAGAGCATGTGAGTGATATGCCGCTCCTGCAAAGTCCTGAATATCGCCGTCGGCTGCCTGCTGCTCAGATAGGTAATCGTAGACCCTGACCTCAATGGCGCCAGAAAGCCACCCATCTGCTCGAACAGGTGGCTCAGCGGCAAAAGGGAGAGAAAATGATTGGATGTAGTACAGGGCAGATACTGCAGCGCTGCCTCCAGGTTGGATAGCAGGTTTCGGTGGGTGGTCATCACGCCTTTCGGGTCTCCGGTTGTGCCGGAGGTGAACATGATTTCGACCAGGTCGTCCGGCCCCAGTTCTACTTCTTGAGGGGATAGAGCATCTTTGATAGCTTCCCTCAACTCCTCCAAGTAGACTTTTGGCATTTCGAGCTGTTTGTGGCTCTCCGGCGTGAACCTGGACACTAAGGCCAAACGCGGCCGCGTCTTCTCTACCACTCTGGCCACGAAATCAGCGGTACTCCGTGTGTCAATCGGCACCATAATGACTCCGGCTCGAATGCAACCGAAGTAGCTCAAAGCCCACTCGGGCCGGTTGGGGGCCCAGAGGATAACTCTGTCCCCTTTCTTTAATCCTTTCTGTTGGAGGAAGGAGGCGACACGGCCTGAGTCTTCCCAAAGCTGCTGGTAGCTCCACTTCTGGTAGCATATGGAAGGCTTGAAGAAAATGGCCGTTCTGGCACCGTACCGCCGGGCTGATTCTTCCAACATCTGTCGCATGTTCTCCATCGTCTCAAACTCCCTCCATTCCTCTATTCTTCGCATCCAGCCGCCAAACCAGCTCCTGGAGCGCTTCCTTACCGCCGCTCAGCAGGGGCCGTGAATGACTGAAACAGATAGCTTTGAAATCCAGCTCCAGGAGCCTTCTGAGAGATTGCTGCGCCAGACGGGGATTCCTGGTCACGTGACTTGCCGGGAGACTCAAACGGCGGAAGGAGTGCCGGAAGGCATCCCCCGCGATGAGAAGCTTCTTCCCCGGAAAATACAGGCAAATACTTCCCAGGGTATGTCCGGGGGTATGGACAACCCGCGCTCCGCCGCCGATAGGCAGCTCGTCTCCATCCCGAAGCAAGTAGTTCACCGGAACAGGCTGAGATTGCACCCTGGAGAGGAAGGGAGCGGTAAGACGGGCTACAAGAACATTGCGATAGGGATTGGGAAGGGGACTCTGACCGCTAATTACATCAGCCTCCGCCTCATGAACCGCCACCATTGCTGATGAGGCGTGGATCAGCTCCGCGAGCCCGCCGGCATGGTCCGGATGATAGTGTGTCAGTATCACCAGTTTCAGTTCACCCACGGAGCGCCCAAGCCTGCGCAACGCGTAGCCTATGAGAGGAAGACTCCCCCTGCCGCCCGCGTCGATAAGGCCTGGAGTACCTTCAAGAAAAAGGGTTATCAACGCACCAAACGCAGGTATCTGGTACACGGCGGGCATTACATCGAGAAGTGGCAACTTCTTCATTTGACCTTGTTCCTGTACGGCGCGAGCCAGCGGCCCCACCCCCATTCGCCGGGAATTATAGCATATGAAGTCTTCAGGTTTGCCCTGCCCAGCGTTGGAGATTCGCCATTGTCATGCCTGTCTTAGCCTTGTCAACATGCTCCTTGACATGCCCCATCACGGGATGGCATCATGCGAGGGACGGAGAGAGACGAAGGAGGTCAACGATGATCATCGATGCCCATACCCACATGATTCACGAGAAGACGGTGGAACAGCTGGTCGCGCTGGGAGGGAGCGAGATAAAGGAGAGGCTGAAGCACATCCAGGAACTGGGTCATAAGAGGCCAGTCGCCGTCAACGTCGCCGCCCGCGTCGCCCAGATCAAGAGGAACAACTACGACCACCAACTCGCCACACCCCAGATGGATGCCAATCCCTTCGATGTGGACAAGGAGACCAAGCTCAAGATCGCCAGGCTCATTAACGATGGCATGGCAAAGATAACCGAGGAGTCGAAAGGCGTCATACTCTCGGCCGCCAGCATTCCCCTCGACCTGCTGGACTCGGGCGGCCTCAAGGAGATGGACCGGGCGGTGAAGACCCTGGGCATCAAGGCTATCGGGGTGATGTCCCACATCCGGGGGAAACCCCTGGACTCGCCGCAGTTCCTCCCATTCTGGGCCCGCGCCGTCGAGCTGGATGTCCCCGTCTATATCCACCCAATAGACCCGTTCAGCAGCGCGGGGCGCACCTATGAGAAGGACTTCGACCTCACCCACAACTTCGGCTGGCCCTTTGAGACGGTGCTCGCCCTGGCCCGGCTGGTCTTCTCGGGCATCATGGAGAAACATCCGAAGCTGAAAGTGGTGAGCCACCATCTCGGCGGCGGGCTCATCCCGTTCATGATGGGACGCACCACCGAGACCTACGAGAACGAGCGGCAGCAGGAAATGATCGGCAAGACCCTCAAGAAGCCCTTGATCGAGTACTTCAAGCTGTTCTATTACGATACCGCTGTCGGCGGACATCCGCCGGCCATCCGGTGCGCCATCGATACCTTCGGAATCGACCAGATAGTTTTCGCCACTGACGCCCCCTGGGGCCCGAAGGGCGGCGAGGTCAGGCTGCAGCAGTACCCGGGCATCGTCAAGTCCCTCGGGCTCCCGGCTAAGGACTACGAGAAGATAATGTCAGGCAACGCCCGGCGGCTGCTTAAAGTGTGAGAAGTCCTAGTCATTGCGAGGAGTCCCTCCCCGGAAGGACGAGGAGGCAATCTCTAGAGCACTGTTGAGATTGCTTCGGCCCGATGGAATCGAGCCTCGCAATGACATAAGGGACGCCGGCCTCGCCGCTATTTGGGTATCACCAGCTTCTCGCCGGGCTCGGCCCGCACCTCGCCCGATGCCCGGTCGTAGGAGACCATGATGGGACGCAGCCAGTCCCTGTCATTGCGCTCGGGAAAATCACGCCGGTAGAAGCCACCGCGGCTCTCCGTCCGCACTTGGGATGCCTTGAGGACCGCCCCGGCGGCGAGGAGCATCGCTTTCGCATCGAGGGCATCCTTCAGTTCAGCAATGCCGCCACAGCGGAATCCGGCTGCCCTGCCGGTCAGGTCATCCAGCTTCCGGAGACCCTCACCCAGCGAGGCTGCGCTCCTAACAGGTCCGGCGCAACGGTACGTCACCCGGCGAATCTCATCGCCCGCCTCCCCGGGGTCGGCCTTCCCCCTCCCTGTGACCACCAAGCGTGCCTCCTCGAGGCCCTCATCCACCACCCCGGCCTTCCGGGGCACCTTCACGCCCTCTAACCCGGCCGCGGCATTCCGTCCTGCGATGGCGCCCATGGCCAGACAGGCGGTCAGGTACCCCAGCCACCTCTCCCAGGCCATCGCCGCGCGTCCACTGAAATACCCCCTCTGAAAGCGATACTCATGGGCATGATGGGCAAAAGCGTCCTCTTCAAGTCAACATGGGTCTGTCTAATCTGTCTCCAGTTCCTCTCCGGAAGCCTGTCCCAATCCTCCGCGGGCACGCCGGTCAGGTCCAGATGCACCTTCCCCCTCTCCATCTCCAGGGCCACCGCTCGCGGCAGCCAGTCGAACCTCATGGTTGTAGTCGGCATCGCTTCCTGGACAGAGATGCCGAAATGGTTCTTGACGACATCTTCGCCGGCCTCGTTCCTGAGACAGGCTCCCTTCATCATCAGGGTGAGCGGGGCGCAGTGGACATGCTGGCCCCTGGGCGTGGGCAGCCCGACGGGGTAGTACTCGTTGAACTCCATATTCTTCAGGTGAATGCCCGCCTTGAGAGCCATGGCATAGCCATTGCCGCAGACCTCGCGCGAGGAACAGGTCACTTCGGACATTCCCGCTGCGCCGCCAGTGGCCAGAATGACGGCCCTGGCGTGGATGGCAAGCCATCCGCCATCCTGGCGCAACCCTGATGCACCGGCGATCCTGCCTTCATCCCTTAGCAGGTTGGTGATCTGGCACCCTTCCACCACCCTGATCCCCAGCTTTCTCGCCACAGGACCCAGGATATCCAGCACGATAGCGCCCCCGTGGGCGGCATCGCTCCCCGTAGGGCGGTAGCTGGGCAATTTCTCATAGCCCTTGTCAGCCGGGATCCGCACCATGGGCACACCCAGGCTGATCAGGTTCTCGATCTGCACCGGCGCCTCCTCCGAGAGGCTCTTTACCAGCGTCCAGTCCTCGATGTACTTACCCGGCTTGTTGTCATAGCCGGGCATGTTCCTGCCTTTCGTCTCCTCCTCAGAGCCAAACGCGAACGTCCGGGCGACAGCCGTGGAGGACTCCTTGCCAAGCTTTCTCCTGGATGCCAGTACTACCTCGGCGCCAGCTTTCCTGGCCTCGATGGCCGCAATCATTCCGGCTATGCCCGAGCCGACCACCAGGATATCAGTAGACAGAGACTCATGTTCCAACATCAAGTAGCTCCCTTCCCTTTCAGTTACTTCGAAACTGTCATCCTGAGGCCATCGGACCGCCTTCGGCGGGAGGCCGAAGGATCCGCTCCAGCATCACGATCCTAGGGCGGATTCCCTTCGGCAGGCTCAGGGCAGGCTTTCGTTCCGCTTCGCGAACTCAGAATGACAACAGTGGCCGTTCTCGTGCTTCCGGGTGCCCCGATGCACCCTTCACAAACTCTTCGGCAGCACCAACTTCCCGCCGGGCTCCGCCCGCACTTCTCCCGATGCCCGGTCGTAGGAGACCAGGACGGGACGCAGCCACTCCTTGTCGTTCCGGTGGGGGAAATCCCGCCGGTAAAAACCGCCGCGGCTCTCCGTTCGCATGAGAGCGGCCTTCATTATCGCCCTGCCGGCGAGGAGCATCGCCTTCGTCTCGAGGCCATCCTTCAGTTCCTCTGCCCGACTGCAAAGGTATTCCGACGCCCCGGCCTCCAGGCGGTCCAGCTCCCGCAGCCCCTCCTGCAAGGAGGTCGAGCTCTTGACCGGCCCCGCGTGGCGGTACATCACCCGGCGAATCTCATCGCCTGCCTCCACGGGACTGGTCCGCCCCTTTGCCTTTGCCAGCCCCTGCGCCTCCTCCAGTCCGTCGTCCACCACGCCGGCCTGCCGGGGCGACTTGACACCTTCCATATCAGCCACAGCGTTTCGCGCCGCAATAGCGCCCATGGCCAGACAGCTCGGCAGATTGCCCAACCCCCTCTCCCCGGCCATCCAGCCAGCAGTGACCTCGCCGGCCGCATAGAGACCCTGCATCGGCGTCTGCATCCGCGGGCTTACCAGGAGACCCCCTCTAAAGGCATGGCTCAGGGGCATGACCGGCAGAGGGGTCTTCTTCATGTCCACCTGTGTCCTTCTGATCTGCTTCCAGTTCCTTTCCGGCAGCTTGTCCCACTCCGCAGCGGGCACCCGGGTCAGGTCGAGCCAGACCTTCCCCTTCTCCAGCTCCAGGGCCACCCCCCGCGGCAGCCAGTCGAACCTGATGCTCGAGACAGCCATGGCGTCCTGGACTGAGAGGCCGAAGTGCTTCTTGATGATGTCCTCACTTTTATCATTCTTCAGCACGGCCTGCTCCATCATCAGGGTGAGCGGCGCACAGTGGACGTACTGCCCGGTAGGGGTAGGCAGTCCAACGGGATAGAACTGGTTAAACTCCACGTTCTTGAGCGGCAGCCCCGCCTTCAGCGCCATGGCATAGCCATTGCCGGCGATCTCGCGAGGCGCCGAGGCCACCTCGGACATTCCGGCAGCACCACCGGTAGCCAGAATCACCGCCCTAGCGTAAATGGAAAGCCAACGCCCATCGCGCCGCAAGCCGGAAGCCCCGGCAACCCTGCCCTCATCCTTCAGCAGGTTCACCATCTGACAGCCCTCCACCACTTCAACGCCCATCTGCCTGACCACCGGCGCCAGGATATCCAGCACTATGGCGCCCCCGTGGGCATTGTCGCTGCCCTCAGGCCGCCACACGGGCATCTTCTCATAGATGGCGTGGCTTGACTTGTAGACCATAGGCACGCCCATCTTGATCAGGTTTTGAATCTGCTTCTCCGCCTCGTCGATTATGGCATGCACCATGGCCCAGTCTTCGATATGCTTGCCCGGCTCATCGTCGTACCCGGGGACCTCCCGGCCTCCGATCTCGTCGCCGTGATATGTCCTGAAAGTGCGCGCAACGGCCGTAGAGGCTTCCTTACCCAGGCTGCCCTTCGTGGCGATGGTTACCCGGGCGCCTCCCTTCCTGGCCTCGATGGCCGCTATCATCCCTGCTATCCCCGAGCCGATTATCAGGATATCGGTGGTCATGGACTCTTTTTCCAGCATGGTATGCCTCCCTGCCTCAAAGTGGTGTCGGTGATACTGGTGGCCATTCTAGCAGCCGCCGCCGCCAGGCACAATGCCAACCCCGGTTTGCCTTCTTTCCCTGCAACTAGTATGAACATGCCCTCCGGCAGGCGGGTGCGGCAATACATGATATCCCTCTCCCTTGACGGGAGAGGGATAGAGCCTGCCCTGAGCTTGCCGAAGGGGTGAGGGTGTACTCCATCGAAGAAGCATCCCCGGGCTACCATCAAAAGGTGTGGAAATAGTTAGCGGCAGCGAGTACTCTTTCTGTTGATGAAGAAAACAGGAAGGAGGTACTCACCACCGCCATGGGAAA
>JAENJB010000198.1 GCA_016844565.1 Dehalococcoidia bacterium | reverse complement strand
ACACTTTTTTAAACCGGTGATCCTGACAGCACAAGAGGAGTACCTAAAACATAGGGAAGAATTCGAGAAGGGACTAGGAAGGGATTTGTCTGAAGATTATCTAGACCAGTTCCCACAAGAAGATTGGCCCGACATCGTGGCATCTATGAGAATTGGTGTCCCGATTAAGGTTTCGGCGGATCGGAAGGAAATAGACAGGCTTAATGCACGGGTAGCAGAGTTAGAGAAAGCCAAACGGGGTTACGAGGTAACCGAAAGGAAGCGCCGGAAGTTCGCCGCCGCACAAAGGACTCGCGATAAAGAGCAAAAGAAGAGACGGGGCAAGTAGTATAAGTTGGATTAAATAGACGCTTGTGTGGATAGCAGAGGCACGGCAAATGACATGGGCCTGTCTGTCTGTTCAATGTCGGCAATGCAGGCGAACCGAGGCTAGCACCTGGGGCCGTGGTGGTTGGTACGTATAATAACAAGCAAGCCTGTCGAACCATACGAGCGGAATTGCCACTGCCAGATGCTCTCCGCTCATGCCCTTCAACAAGCTCAGGCCGAGCCTGTGATGTCTTCAGGAAGAGGAAGCAGGGTTGTTGCCATCCCCCCCTGCTCCCGGCGTAGCTCTGCCAGCTTTTCTCCCCGTATTTGGGACCAGCGGTCGCGGGATAGCTCCATCCGGATGAACTTGTACCCATAACGTTGTGTTGTCCGGACAGCGGTGAATCCACACTTCTCGAAGCTTCGCTGGGCCCGGAGGTTCCATTCCAGGGTGTGAAGGTAGAGACGGCGGAGACTGGTGCTGGTAAACATGTAGTCAACCAGGCCAACCATGGAATGGTAACCGTAGCCATTGTTCCAATAGGCCCGGTCGCCAATCATTATGCCTACCTCTGCCTCGCCGTAATCCAGATTGATGTCATAGCACATGCAGTTTCCGATGTGCTTGCCGTCCAGGGTATCAATAGCGAACCGCTGCGACCAGGGCGATGGATATTGAAGGCTCTCCTCATAGGAGCGCAAGAATAAAGCATAGGGTTGTTTCAGGGGTGTGGTCGCATCCAGTGCCGACAGCTCCTCGTCGATCCGCCACGCGTAATCTTCTGGCGCGTCCTCCGGTCGTTTAAGGCGCAGCACAGTCTTGCCTGCGGGGATAGCCTCGGTGGTCATGACGGAACTGGCTCACTGCGTGCTGCCACCAGGGCTTTCTTCACAACAGCCGCTTCGCTTGCGTGGGTCATCACCTGGAGCACTTCGGACTCTGGAAACCATTGCACGAGATCGAACTCGGGGTCGTGAAGGGACATATCGCCGCCGGTGGGCACCATCAGGTAAAAGTAGACCTTTTTGTGGCACCGCACTCCATCCTGGATTCGGGAAAACCAGTATTCGGTGTTTCCCACGGGCATTACGATGGCTACCTCCAGCCCTGTTTCCTCTCTCACCTCCCGGAGGGCAGTCTGCTCCAGGGCCTCTCCTGGAGCGGGAGTACCTTTGGGAAGGGCCCACAGCGACGACAGCCGGCCACAGAGGGCAACCTCCAGATGGTCACCAGTCTGCCGGAAGACCACGCCTCCGGCGGAGACCTGGTGCTCTATTTTTCCAGTTTTCATAGGCATGCTATTGATTAGAGTCACGAAACGGCTGGTAGTTAAACCTCAGTGGGTTCTCCTCCACCTCCAGTTGCTGAAGGGCTTCCCTGGCGGCGTCCTGAAGTGGCTCATCGCCGCTTTTGACACATCGCAGAAGGGCCCGCTTGGCCAGGGGGCTTCCGATGACGCCCATGGCTCGAATGGCGGCGAGTTGAACCTGAAGGTCTTCGTCTTGGATCAGGGTTATAAGGTAAGGGACTGCCTCTTCGTCACCCATCTCCCCGCAGGCACAGGCTGCTTCGTAGCGCATTGCCTGCTCCTTATTCCCCATCTCGTTGATGAGGGTGGGCAGCCATGTGGGATCGCCAGTCCGTCCCATGGCATACAGGGCGCTTGTGCGGAGCTTGATATCAGGACTGTCGTATGCCCACCGGATCAGCTCTCGCACCCGAGGAGTGTTGAAGCTAGCCACCGCTTCCAGGGCGCGACGGCGTATCTCAACGGTTCCTTGTTCGTCCTCCAGCAAGAAAAGCAATGTCTCCTTGATCCGCTCTCCGTTCCGGGGCAGAAGCTTTCTGCTTTCGGCCAGGGCGCCGAACTTGCCCAGGGCCAATACCGCCGATATGCGCACCTCCTGGGAAGGGTCGTTTTTTGCGAGGGTCATCAGCGGGTCCACCAGCTTGTGGTCGTCACACTCCCACAAGCCTGATACCGCGATCTCACGCACCTTTGAGTAGTCGTCAGTGAGACAGTGGCGGAAGATGGCGCTAAAGTCCATTTCCACGTTGTCCTCCGCAACTGTAGCCAACCGTTCTATCAGCTTATGGCGCTGCTCGCTGGGCAATGACGGCCACCAGGCGCGGAACTGCTCCATCTCTTCGTCGTTCAAGGACGACAGATGTACCAGGAGGGAGTGCTTGGAGTGCACGTCTTCTTTGGTCAGCTGCTGAAGGTGATGTTCCAGTGTCATGATGGTGTTGGATACTACTTCTTGGCGGATACGGAGACATCCCGACAGTATAGGGCTGGCGTTCTGAAGC
>JAENJB010000051.1 GCA_016844565.1 Dehalococcoidia bacterium | reverse complement strand
TCGTTGGACCAGATTCTGCGATTCATGCCACTTGGCTTCCTTTCCTAGTGGCCTGACTATAGCTTATGCAACCATCCAGTTAAAACGGGGTGCATTCCAGTCCTGACCACACTTGATAGAGATAAGACAAGGGCTATTGCGACCACAGCCAAAACAATAAAGCTTGCTACTGTGAACTGGACGAAGAAGTTCTCTCTTAGGGTCTTCTTAAGGCGCATGCCCGTCTCCTATACCTACCACCCACATCCGGTGTGTCTGAATTCTCCTCTAACCAAAACACCAAGCAGATCAAGCTCCTCCATGGATCATCAGTGAGATATGATGTTGATGTGGTTGACCTTAGCCTTTAATCTGCATAGATCATCATCAGTGAACAACCGCCATCCATGTCTGTCCCTGTGTTTGACGTCTTCCATCAGGCCTGTCCTAACCCACCTGAGGAATGTGTCTTTGCTTATGCCTACCATGGAACAAACTTCGCTTGTCCCGTAGTACCTGTGACTGTCTATTGTCCATGCCATCTTCACACGACTCCAATGCTACTTACGCTCTCCTGCACACATTTGACCATATGTGTTCAAGACGGACAATCACCCAAAAGTCCTGAATTGGGTAAATCGTTAGTACTAGGAGCGTGATGAAAAAGGCGTGCAGAACGTTTGATAGCAGATGAAGACCGGGACTGTCTTAAGCCTTCCTCACCTGGCAGAGGAAGGCGCGGTTGGAGGTAGAGGCAAAGAAGGGGTCGCGAGGCTCGTCACTCGCCAGGGCATTGACATTCGGGCCATTGTCCCCGGGGTTGCCCCAGCCAAAGTCCATGACGACCACGCCGGGCCCGATCTCGCTGCTCACCCTGGCAGTGAATTCTATCTCCCCCTCCGGGGAAGTCACTCTCACTTGCTCCCCACCGGCGATACCGCGGCTTCCGGCATCCAGGGGATGAATCGTGACCAGCGCACGGGGTCTCATATGGCGCAAGGTGCCGATATTGCGGAAGCGGGTGTGGACGTAGTTCCCAGGCCTCTGGGTGGTACCCACCAGAGGGAAGCGGGCGACCAGCTCCGGATAGCGCAGCCGGCTCACCGGCTCCACATAGTCAGGCAGGGGGTCCTTTCCCATTTTCTCCAGCCTTGCCGATGATAGCTCCACCTTCCCCGAGGGAGTGTTGAAGCCGCGCTTCAGGTACTTGCGGTACTCCAGTGACGGGGTGGTGTAGGCGACTGTCCTCTGCTCCATCTCGGCTCGGCTCGTGCCCGAGTCCTTCAGGCGGTAGTCAATCCATTCCTCGGTAGTGCGCCAGGGGTAGGCGCCGGCGAGCCCCAGCCGCAGGGCAATTTCATACTCGACCTCCATCACCGGACGGGCCTCGCCCGGAGGCTCGATGAGACGGCGCCGGAGGGCAATGAAGCCGCCCTGCCTGCTGCTGTAAGCGCGGAGGCTGGCCTGCTCCACATCGCTGGCGCCGGGCAGGACGATGTGGGCCATCTGCGCCGTGGCCGTCATGAACAGCTCGTCCACCACCAGGAGGTCCAGGCGCGAGAGGGCCCGGCGCACCTTGCTTTCGCCGGCATTGACCAGCAGAGGATTAGCATGATACACGAGCATCGCCCGGGGCCGTCCGGGCTCATCGCTCAGGAGAGCATCGGCTACCACCGGGAACGGGGCATAGGGGAAGAGGGGATAGCGCTCCTCTCCGAGGCGCTTACCCGGGGATTCCAGGATGGGATAGCGGGAGAGGCGGGGCTGGGGGTAGAAGACATTGCCCCCGGGGATATCCAGGTTGCCGGTGATGGCCTCCAGGGAGGCCAGGAGGCGGGTGGTGCCGCTGACATTTAGGTGCATGTCCAGCCCGTTGCCATCGCGAATGGCGGCCGGCTTCGAGGAGGCATAGAGATAGGCCAACTCGCGGATGTCGTCGGAGGGGATGCCGGTAAGCTCGGCCGCCCACTCCGGCCGGGCGCCGGACACCCGTTCGGCCAGCTCGTCGAAGCCGGCCGTCCACTGGCGGACGAAATCCCCGTCGTAGAGCTTCTCCTGGATGATGGTATGAAGCATGGCCATCATCAGGGCGGCGTCGGTGCCCGGGTTCATACGGAGCCACTTGTCGGCCTGCGCCGCCGCCTGAGTGCGCCTGGGATCGATGACCACCAGGCGGGTCCCTGCTTCACGCGCCCGGGGGAGCCCCGACGAATCGGGATGGGAGCCGTAGGCCGTACCCTCAGCCAGGCGGTAGGAGTCGGTGGGGTTGGCGGCCCAGATGATGACGAGCCTGCTGCCTTCGTAGTCGGGCTCAGGGCGGCGCCCGGTGACCTGCTCGATGGCTATCCGGCGGGGAACTGAGCACAGGTGGCCGGAGCCGGTGATGTTTGGGGAGCCATAGGCGTGGAGAAGCTGGTGGAAGGCGTCGAAGGTCTCCTGGCCTACAGGAGCGCCGCGGCAGGATATGAGGGTCTGGGGGCCATATTTCTCTCTGATATCGGCCAGCCGCCCGGCGATGAAATCGAGGGCCTCGCTCCAGGAGACGGGCTTGAAGCCATGCTCCGTTCTCACCAGGGGTGTCTTCAGTCTTTCGGGGGAATGGACCACCTGCTTGAGGGCGGCCCCCTTGGGGCATATCCCGCCGGAGTTAGTTGGGTGATCGGGGTTGCCGCGCACCCGCTGGATGCGGTTGTTCTCGACGGTCATCAGAAGGCCGCAGCTGGTGCTGCAGAAGGCGCAGATGGTAGGAAGTTCCATACCTCACCCTCCTTCGGTATGCTCAGAACAGTGCCTGTCCCCCCTCTCCTTTCGGGCGCTCCCCGTTATTGCGCGCCCGAGGCGGGCGAAGCAATCTCACTCGGCGCTTTGTGGCACAGAGATTGCTTCGTCGTCCTTCAGCCGAAGGACTCCTCGCAATGACTGAAGAGTATTCCCTTCTCCTTCTGGAGAGGGAGCTTCGCTCCGTCTTACTTTGAAGACTTCAGATACTCGATTGCCCACGAGACCAGCTCCTCACCCTGAAGCTCCGAGGCCACGTCGGGTACGAGGCCGTTACCCTCGATGGCGCGACCCGACGGGGTGAGCCAGCGCGCGACGGTGATAGAGATGGCTGAGCCGTCCTTAAGGGGCACGATGCGGTTGACGCTGCCCTTGCCGGTGGTCTTGGCGCCGGCGACGGTAGCCCGCTTGTGGTCCTGGAGGGCGCCGGCCAGTACCTCTGAGCCGCTGGCGCTGTGCTGATTCACCAGCACCACCATGGGTATCATAGAGGCCAAGCCGTCATCAGATGCCTTCCGGTCGCTTCTTCCCCCAGCGCGGTCAGCCACGGTGAGGACGATCTGTCCCTTCTTCAGAAAGAGGCTGGTGGTGTTCACAACGGTCTCCAGGGGTCCGCCCGGGTTGTCACGGAGGTCGAGGATGAGGGCCCGGCTGCCGGTGTTAAGGGCCTCGCTCAGCACCAGACTCATCTCCTGGTCGCTGCGGTCGGTGAACTGGAGAAGCGAGACCAGTGCGATGTCTCCCCTCTTGGCCAGGGTGGCGCTGGGGACCTTTATCTCGGCGCGGACGAGGCTCATCTCCTGGGGCTGGGTCTGGCCGACGCGCAGCACGAGCAGCTTGACCGTGGAGCCTCTCGGCCCCTGTACCTTGAGCACTGCCTCCTGGACGTTAGCCATGCCGGACACCGGCTCGCCGTTGACGGCGCGAATGGAATCGCCCGCCTTGAGCCCGGCCTTATCGGCGGGGGAATCGGGGAATACGGTGACGATGGTCAGGTTGCCTTCGTCGAGACTGACGCGGGCGCCGATGCCGTAGTAGAGTCCCTCGAGGCTCCTCTGGTGGAGCTGGAAGGTGGATGAATCGAGATAGTAGGTCCAGGGGTCGTTGAGCTTGCCTAGCATGCCTTCGATGGCGGCGCGGCTCATCTCCTGGGGATTAAGCTTGGCCGGTTCTACGTATTCGCGGCCCAGATAATCCCACACCTCGCTTACCGACTCCAGGCCGCCCGTCGCGCCCGAAGTGGTCGGAAGGCACCCCTGCAACGGTATGATGAAAAGCAGGGCCGCCAGGGCCAGAGCGAAAGCCAGTCTTCTCACGTTATCTCCTTTCCCGACCTTGTCGGGATTCACAGTGGCAAAGCAAACAAGAACGGGCTGCTTGGACTATTCTAGCGAGCGGGGGTAACAAAGGCAAACCTCGCCCCTGCAGTGGGTAGGGGCTATGCTAGACCTGCGAAAGGGTGCGGGTCACCAGTGCGGCGGTGTGGTCGAGTTCAGTCAAGCCGAGGAAAAGCCCAAGATTCCTCAGCTCGGTGTAGCCGAGGCCCTTGAAGAAGCGGCGTGAGGCGACGCGGCACATCTCATCGTAGAGGGGCAGCCATTCACGCCCGCGTCGCTCGGCGCAGAACATGATGAACTCACAAACGGTAGGGTGGGTGGATTCGATAGCTTTCATGAAGACGGAACCCATTTTAGGCCCTGCCTCTCTTGGGGCTGCAAGGTTGTTGACGGGCAAGGAGCAGGACTGGGCCGCCTTCGGGCAGCCTTGCAAACCGATGTATTGAAGGCACTGACCTCTCTGGAGCGACTTTTTAGCTGGGGGTGGGGGATGGAAGGGAAAAATTCAAAATGCAAAGTCTAAAATCCTTAAGAGGAACAGGGGGGCAAGTAGACCTATAAGCCGAATCCTGTATCCCGACGCTGTCGAGACGGTGGCCATCTATCTAGCCCCGACGTTACCATCGGGGTCCAGCGACCAACCCGAGGACGTGGTCCGGGCGTCCCGTGGTCCCCCTATTTGGTCTTGCTCCGGGTGGGGTTTGCCCAGCCGGCCGGTCTCCCGGACGCTGGTGAGCTCTTACCTCGCCTTTTCACCCTTATCCCGACCTGGTCGGGACGGTATGTTTTCTGTGGCACTTTCCGTAGGGTCACCCCTCCTGGGTGTTACCCAGCACCCTGCCCGGCGGAGTTCGGACTTTCCTCCCCGATAAAATCGGGGCGGCCACCCGGTCTGCTTGCCCCCAGTTACATTATAGCCCTCGCTCGCTGTCATTGCGAGCCCCGATTCCATCTGGACGAAGCCCGGAGGGAATCCGTCCCCGGTTTACTCTCCCCCCTTGCGGGGGAGAGTTAGAACCTGTCCTGAGCTTGTCGAAGGAGAGAGGGGTTCTTCTTCAGAGCGCACCCTCTCCCAAACCCTCTCCCGTCAAGGGAGAGGGAATAGTACAATGACTATGCCGCCTGCCGGTCAGCATCCGTCGGCCACGGTGTGGGCCTTGTTCATCTCCCGGGGAATGTGCCTGATATTCGCGGAGGGGAAGGCCCGGAGAAGCTCGATCGCCCGGCGGTGCAGGGGCATGAGATTCTGCTTTTTCACCCTGTAAGAGCCGTGGAGTTGCCTCACCATAAGCTCGGAATCGCTGCGCACCTCGAGGTGGTTGGACTTGTGGGAGACTGCCGCCGCCATTTCCAGGCCGGCGAGGAGGGCGCGGTACTCCGCCTCGTTGTTGGTGGCCCACCCGATACTCCTCGAGAGGGTCTTCATCTTCTCCCCGCCATCGTTTTCCAGCAGGGCGCCGATCCTGGCAGGGCCGGGGTTGGGTTTGGCTGAGCCGTCGACATAGAGTACCAGGCTCTCACCCCCTGACCACTTCATCACAGGTAAAGAATGCGGCCGCAGCTATGGCACTGCATTATCTTCCCCGTCCTGGCCTGCTGCAACTCGGCTACCGAGAGCGTGAGGCGGCACCCCTGGCATCTACCCAGCTCGATACGCACCACGGCCTGACCCTTGCTCCGGCGAAGCGTGTCATAAAGTCGCAACTCCTCCGCTCCGACGGCGCCGGCCAGCTCCTGCCGCCGCTCCTCCAGGGATTCCAGCCCCTCTTCCAGGTCGGTCTTCTCGGCGGCGAACTGCTGCTGTTCCTCCCGCCATTCTTCCTCCACCTGCCGGAGGCGCTCCCTTTTCTCCTTCACCGCCATCTGCATGTGGTCCGACTGCTCCATCAACTCGAGCAAGCGGTCCTCGCGCTCGCGCTTCTTGCCCTTGAGCGCCTTGACTTCCTGCTCGATACCGGAGAGCTCTTTGGGGCTCTTCACCTTGCCCCCGTAAAGTCTCTCGGACTCGCTCTTGATTCGGGAGGCCAGGACCTCCGCCTCCTCTTCCAGGGAGCGATGCTCGGCGCGCACCTTCTCCAGACTGGCCTCCTCAACCTCGACCCCGGCCCTGGCCTCGACGAGGGTCTGGCTCTCCCCCAGTTTACCCACCAACTGGCGGAGCGCAGCCTGGGACATCTCAATATCGAGGTCGGACTTTTGCAGCTCGTAGAGGTGTTTGGATTGGGCCATATCTCTCCTGAAGGGTGAAAAAGTCTCCTAATTCTAGGGGGGCTTCTCCACTCTGTCAACAAACCGCGGTTTGGAGCGTCCCGCGAAACGCTCCCCTTTCGCACAATTCTCTCCCCCCTGGAGGGGGAGAGTTAGAACCTGTCCTGAGCTTGTCGAAGGAGAGAGGGGGATGCATCCGCCGACGCTCCAAACGTCACCCTCTCCTAACCTCTCCCGTCGAGGGAGAGGGACTTGACGAGCAGTTTCGCGGAAGCCTCCTTTGACAGCCGTCCAGTGTCTTCATAGAATAGAGTGTGCGCAGGTTCCTCTTTGTCTCGATATCGCTGGTGGTGCTGGGGTTCCTCGGGCTTCTGGGCTGGGGCCTCGCCCGGCAGGCGGGGGAGGCCTCTCCGCTTCGGGGCGCTCCCGATTTCACCTTCACCACATTCAAAGGCGAGACCATCTCCCTGACTGACCTGAGAGGCAGGCCCGTGGTCCTGAACTTCTGGGCGTCCTGGTGTATTCCCTGCCGTGAGGAAGCGCCGGCCCTGGCGGAGGCCTGGCGCACATACAAAGACAAGGGGGTGGTCTTTCTGGGCGTGAATATCTGGGATGAGGAGAAGGGTGCCCTCAGTTTCCTGGAGGAGTTCTCCATCACCTATCCCAACGGGCCGGACCGCGATGGCAGAATCACCACCGCCTACAGGGTGACCGGCGTCCCCGAGACCTTCTTCATCTCGCGGGAGGGAAAGGTGGTGCGGCGGTGGCTCGGGGCCCTCTCGGCGCGAGAGCTGGCCCGCTTTGTCGAAGAGCTACAATAGAGAGAGCGTTAACGACCTCCTTAGTCTGCCCTGCTCTTCCCGACAGAAGACGCTTGCCCATAGTAGAACATCTGTGCTAGTATCGGCGGCAAGGAGTTGTAAAAGATGACATTCCTCCGGCTGGCCATAGAAGCGCGCCGACTTGACCTGGCGGCATATGCTCTGGTGCATTCGGCGGCCACGGTGCTGGCCCGGCAGACGGGCAGAAGAGCCGAGAAAGAGGGGGCCGCCCTTGGCGGCAAGAGAAGCCCGAAAAGGCGGTAAGGCTCCGCGCCCGGGATTCTACTCCCGGGTGCTGGATGGGACCCGGAGGATATCAAGCTGCTGCTCCAGGCGTCCAACACCCTCGCCCGCCTGGTGAAGTCCAGATATAACCTCAGCCAGGATGACGATGCCACTCTCCGGGATACCATTGTGAATGTGCTCAAGGAGCTGGCTTTGCCTCTGGGCGTGAAGGTTGGGGAGAGACTGCTGGGTAAGTTGTAGCAGTAATCACCCTCTCCCTATCCCTCTCCCGTCAAGGGAGAGGGAACATCACGGATTGCTTCGGCACTTCGTGCCTCGCAATGACATACCGGACGAAGAGGAGTGCCTCAATGCCCTGTCTGCCACCATTACGTCCCTATCAGAAAGAAATCGCCCGTGCCGTGCTGGAGAGCGTACTCGGCCGCCGCGGGCTGACCTTTTCCGTTGAGGTCGCCCGCCAGGGGGGAAAGAACGAGCTCTCGGCCCAGCTCGAGGTGCTCCTGCTCACACTCAACATGGGCCGTGGGGGCAACCTCGTCAAAGCCTCACCTACCTTCAAGCCCCAGTCCCTCATCAGCCGCCGCCGTCTGGAGGACCGCCTTCGCGCCTGCGGGTACGGCCGTTTCCTCCATAGCGAGATGGGCTACGTCCTCCGCCTGGGCCGGGCGCGCCAGCTCTTCTTCTCCGCCGACCGCTCCTCGGGGGTGGTGGGGCACACCGCCGACATCCTGCTGGAGCTGGACGAGAGCCAGGATATCCTCCCGGAGAAGTACTACAAGGAGTTCCGTCCCATGGGAGCGGCCGGCAATGTGACGGCAGTGCTCTGGGGTACCACCTGGGATGACGCCAGCCTGCTGGAGCAGGCGAAGCAGATGAACCTGGAGTTGGAGCGTCGCGATGGGCTGAAGCGCCATTTTCGCTATGACTGGCAGGAGGTGGCCCGCTACAACGAGGACTACGGGCGCTATGTCGAGGGGGAAAGGGAGCGCCTTGGCGAGAAGCATCCTCTCTTCCTCACCCAGTACTGCCTTGAGTCCCTGCCCGGCGGTGGAGGCTTTCTAAGCCCCGCCCAGATGGCCCAGCTTCAGGGAAGTCACTCCCGCAGGCACGGGCCTGAGACCGGGCGGAGCTATGTGGCCGGCCTTGACCTGGCCGGCGAGGCGGGGACAGCGGGAGCGCCCAATCATGGGGGAGATGCGACCGTGCTGACGATAGGGGAGGTCAGCTACAAGTCTTCGCTCGTCCCGATGTTATCGGGATTACCTCAAATCCAGGTGGTGGAGCAACGCTGCTGGCAGGGCGAGCCACATGATACGCTTTTCCTCCAACTGGTGGACCTGCTGAAGCGGGTATGGGGTTGCCGCAAGGTGGCGGTGGATGCCACCGGGGTGGGGGCCGGCATGGCGAGCTTCCTCAGGAAGACCCTGGGAGCTTCAGTCGTCCTTCCCTTGCTCTTCTCGGCTCAGGCCAAGTCGCGATTTGGCTTCGACCTGCTGGCGGCTATCAACTCCGGCCGGCTTCAGATGTATCAGGGGGATGGCTCACAGGAATACCAGGAGTGCTGGCGCCAGATGGAACGCGCACGGCGCAGCTACCGTCCCAACCAGACCATGAACTTCTACGTTGACCCGGCGGAAGGGCACGACGATTTCCTGATGAGTCTGGCATTGCTGGTGGAAGCGGCCGGTGTCTACTCCCCCCGTCACGCTCAGGGGGCTACAGCGTAACCCTCATGACGAAAGAAGCAATCTCAAGTTCAGGGGTTCTACAGTAGTTGCAGATACCACTGCAGTATGTCCCTCCCCCATAGCAGCCCCACCATGGCCGCCGCCGCCAGGAAGGGCCCGAAGGGCAGGGGGTCG
>JAENJB010000050.1 GCA_016844565.1 Dehalococcoidia bacterium | reverse complement strand
CAATTAGGATAATAGAAGCGTATTATATAATAGCGTTCGAAGGAATTCACTAGCGCAGGGAGGCGGGCATGAAGCCGCAGCTATTAGTTTTGCCGCTGGCAGTCCTTTTCTTCCTCCTGTTTCTGGTGGTTGGGGTGTTCCGGATGTTCGCTATGCAGGGGCTGATGAGCAATCCTCCCCTGGTTTCCATGTTTGCCTATCATGGGCTGATGCTCGTGGTGGGGACCCTGGCCATTCTCCTGGTGACGGAACGGTACATCGGGGCGCTTCCCTTCGGCCTCAACCGCAGTATCCACTCCATGCCGTTCCTGGTTGCCGTTGGGGCTGGGCTCAAGTTAGCCGGAGGACTGGGAGGTCAACGGGCACTCGACATCGCGGGCACTGTGCTGCTGGCGCTAGGCTTCGTTCTCTACTTGTACGTGCTTTATGCGGTAGGCAGAAAGAGCGCTCAGCCTTTGCCGATGCGGTTCATGATGGTGGGTGGTGTGGTGATGCTGGTGGGAGTAGTCCTCACCGCATGGCTGTCGGCGGTGGGGAACTTGCCTTTCACCTTGTTTCTACTAGGTTTCCCGATGCTCACTATCCTCGGAGAGCGGGTGGAGTTGAGCCGTTTCCTGTCTCCAAAGGCCCAGGGCTGGATGAAATGGGGTTTCTGGGCTGCGACTCTGGCTTTTCTCCTGCTCCTGTTCCAGATGGTCTGGGGGTTCCCTCTGTTTCAGGCTCTGTGGGCGTTACTGCTGGCATTGACTGTCCTGCCATTGGTTCGGGGTGAGTTGAAGTTGGTACGCATGGCGCATGGCGGGCTGCACCTGTATCTGGGTCGCCACTTGGTGCTGGCCTATGGCTGGTTGTTCCTTGGGCTGCTGCTGGTGGTGGCCGATGCCTCGGTACAAGACAGCCGGGCGCTGTTGGACACTTCTATCCACTCTCTGGCGGTAGGTTTCATCGGGACCATGATTCTGGCCCATGCGCCAGTGATCGCACCGGTTATCTTAAATCGAACGATGGCGGCTGATAAGCTCAGCCTTATTCCGGTCGCCCTTCTCACCCTGGGGAATGGCATGAGAGTGTTCGGCTATTTGCTGAAAGAATTTGGACTGCCTCTGGAGATGGTAGTGGCGGGCTCGGGGTTTCTGATCCTGGCAGCGGTGGTGGCCTTTGTCTGGATGTTAGTCAGGTCATTTAGACCAGCCTAGCTTCTTCCGTGCCTCAGCGCTCATACGCTCGGGTGTCCAGGGAGGTTGCCAGACTATGTCCACGCTGGCGTGTCTGACTCCCGGCAGTTTCTCCACTTCCTGCTGAACCGAGCGGGCAATGGTGGCGTGCAGGGGACAGCCAGGTGCGGTGAGCGTCATCCGGACGCCGACCTCCTCACCGTTTACCTCAACGTCGTAGACCAGACCGAGGTCAACGATGTTCAGGGGTATTTCCGGATCGTAACACTTCCTGAGAGCCTCCATGACCTGCTGGTTGGTGACTGCCATGCTCCTATATCGGCCCCTCTGCTTGTCTGCTCTCAATCTCAGTTTCAACAGCCAGCTGCCTGACAGCAAGCAAGCGGTTAAGGGCGTTCATGTATGCCTTGGCGCTGGCGACCACAATGTCGGTGGCGGCGCCGCGGCCGGTATAGGTCACGCCATTGCTCTCTATCCTGATCAATACCTCACCGATGGCGTCGATGCCTTCGGCTACCGATTTCACCGTGAACTCAGTCAGCTGGTTCGGCACTTTGACGATGCGGTTGATAGCCTTATAGACGGCGTCCACCGGGCCCGTGCCCAGCGCAGCGTCTTCCAGTACCTCGCTCCCGGGGCCGATCAACCTCACTGTAGCTGTAGGTATGCTGTGGTCTCCGCAAGAAACACCGACGTGATCCAGGCGATATGTCTCCGTTTGGGTACGAAGCTCCTGGGCTACCAGTGACTCAATGTCACGGTCGGTGACGCCCTTTTTCTTCTCGGCCAATTCCTTGAAGACAGCGAAAGCGCGGTTAAGGCTTTCCTCGTTCAGTACATAACCCAATTCCGCCAGGCGCTCCTTGAAGGCATGGCGGCCGCTGAGCTTGGCCAGCACCAGAGTGCTCGAAGGTATGCCCACGTCGCGAGGATTCATTATCTCATAGGTGATGGCTTCCTTGATTATGCCGTCCTGGTGGATTCCTGACTGGTGGCGAAAGGCATTGGCGCCCACAATGGCCTTGTTGGGCTGCACCAGGAAGCCGGTGAGTTCGCTTACCAGGCGGCTTGTCTTGTATATTTGGGTACTGTCGATATTGGTGGTCAGGTGCAGAAAGTCATGGCGCGTCTTTATGGCCATGACAATCTCTTCCAGAGAGGCGTTGCCTGCCCGCTCGCCAATGCCGTTGATGGTGCATTCCACCTGGCGCGCCCCGTGGCGCAAGGCCTCCAGACTGTTGGCCACCGCCAGGCCAAGATCGTTGTGGCAGTGGACGCTGACGACTGCCTGGCTGATATTGGGCACTTTACTCATTATGCCGGCGATAAGGGTGCCGAACTCATCAGGGATAGCATATCCCACCGTATCCGGGATATTTATGGTGGTAGCGCCGGCCGAAATCGCTGTCTCAATTACCTGGTGAAGGAATTCCGGCTGTGTCCGGCTGGCATCCATGGGGGAGAACTCCACATCCGCCGTATATCCTTTGGCGCGGGACACCATGGCACCCACGGTATCCAGGACTTCGGCCCGGCTCTTTTTTAGCTGAAGGGAGAGATGGATGTCAGAGGAAGACAGAAAGACATGAATTCGTGAACATTGGGCATCCCTAATAGCTTCCCAAGCCCTGTCGATGGCCGCCGGCTTGGCATAAGACAAAGCACAGATAATCGGTTGGTGTATCTCCCTGGCAATGAGCTTGACGGCGGCGAATTCCCCCGGTGAACTTATGGGAAACCCTGCCTCGATGACGTCTACACCCAGCTTTTCCAGTTGCCGGGCGATCTCGAGCTTCTCTTGGGCATTCAAAGAAGCCCCGGCGGACTGCTCCCCATCGCGCAGGGTGGTGTCGAAGATGATGACTCTATCCATTTGTGAGATTGCGCTTTACTCTTTCCCTGTCTTATCGATGAATCTGAAGACTCAAGGCTTGAGCCAGGACATCATCTTCCTCAGCTTTGCACCAACGTCCTCGATCATGTGCTCCCGCTCCATGCGTCTTATGGCATTGAAGCTAGGACGACCGGCCTGGTTCTCCAGAATCCACTCTCGGGCAAACGTGCCATCTTGAATCTCACTCAGAACGGCTGCCATCTCATCTTTGACGAGGTCGTTGATCACGCGCGGACCCCTGGTGTAATCGCCGTACTCCGCAGTGTCACTGACAGTATCACGCATATGGTTCAGTCCGCCTTGATAGAAGAGGTCAACGATGAGCTTCAGTTCGTGCATGCATTCGAAATAAGCCACCTCGGGTTGATATCCGGCTTCCACAAGTGTTTCGAAGCCGGCCTTAACCAGGGCGGATACGCCACCGCAAAGGACAGCCTGCTCCCCGAAGAGGTCGGTTTCCGTTTCCTCCATAAAAGTGGTTTCGAGGACGCCAGCCCGGGTGCATCCTATGCCCTTGGCGTAGGCCAGTGCAGTGTTCTTGGCTTTCTTCGAGACATCCTGATGGACCGCTACCAGAGCCGGCGGGCCTGAGCCCTCGGTGTAGAGGCGACGCAGCATGGTTCCCGGGCATTTAGGCGCGATCATGCTGACATCAACGGTAGGGGGCGGTACTATTTGGCCGAAGTGAATGTTAAAGCCGTGGGCGAACATCACCGTCTTGCCCCTGGTGAGGTTAGGTTCGATCGCTTTGTGATAGACTGCGCTTTGCTGCGTATCGGCAATAAGCATCACAATTATATCTGCTGCTTTGGCCACTTCGGCTGCTGTCCGGACCTCAAAGCCTGCCTTCTTTGCCTTCTGATAGCCAGGTGAACCTCTGATCTCTGCAACTATCACTTTACAGCCGCTGTCCCTGAGGTTCTGGGCATGGGCATGGCCTTGACTCCCAAAGCCCAGGATGCCGATGGTTTTATTCTTAATGATATTCAGGTCAGCATCTTTATCATAATATATTCTGGTCATCGGTCCTCCTATTCATTCCTCTGCGGTGGCACTGGATGTCGTGCCCCGCGTGAGTGCGATACATCCGGTGCGGCTGAGTTCCTTGATGCCGAAGCCCCGGAGCAGGTTGATAAGGGAATCCAGCTTTTCTCCATCGCCGGTGACTTCTACAGTCAGGGAGTCTGCGGCCACATCAACGATGTTGGCTCTAAAAATATCGACGATCTGTATGATTTCGTTCCGGCTGGCAGCCGTAGCCTTCACTTTAATCAGGGCGAGTTCTCTGGTCACCACCGGCTCATTGGTGATGTCTGAGATGCGCACCACGTCTACCAGCTTGGCGAGTTGCTTGCGCACTTGCTCCACCGTTCCCTCGGCGCCGCCCACGACGATGGTCATGCGGGAGAGATTGGGCTGTTCGGCGTGTCCGACAGCAATGCTGTCGATATTGAAGCCGCGTCTCCTGAAAAGGCTGGCCACTCGGTTGAGGATGCCAGGCTTATCGGCCACCAGGACCACCAGTGTATGCTTTTGGAAATCCATATTCTGTTTCATCCTCCGCACGGTCAGATACTGCTGGCGGTAAGGTCGGGCGCGCTGGAGCGTGCCGGTTTCTTCTGAGGGTCCTCGATGACCTCGGCCAGACCTGCTCCTGGAGGCACCATCGGATACACGTTTTCCTCAGGCTCAACTTGGAAATCGATCAGGAAAGCCCCTTTATAAGCCATTGCCTTCTTGAGCGCGGGGACGACTTCTCGCCTGGTCTTCACGCGCAATCCGGGTAAGCCATAGGCTTCGGCAATCTTGACGAAATCCGGCCCTGACAGCGGGGTGGCGACGTACCTTTTCTGGTAGAAAAGGTCCTGCCATTGTCTCACCATGCCGAGGTAGCCATTATTGATGATGGCTATCTTGACGGCGATGTTCTCCTGGACGATGGTGGCCAGCTCCTGGATGGTCATCTGGATGCCGCCGTCTCCGGCAATGCACCACACCGTCTCATCGGGACAGCCCACCTTGGCGCCCATAGCAGCCGGGAGCTCAAAGCCCATGGTGCCCAGTCCTCCGGAGGAAATCAGCTTGCCAGGTTTGTCGTACCAGAAATGTTGAGCCGACCACATCTGGTTTTGCCCCACACCGGTAACCACGATGGCCTCGCCGCCTGTCACTTCGTAGATCTTGCGGACCACGAACTGGGGAAGGAGATTTTCGCTCTCCCTGATGGTCACTGACGGGTGTTCCTCCCTCCAGGTGTCAAGCTGTTTCACCCATTCCACGTGCAGCCGGCGGCCCACCAGCTTGTTGAGCTCGCGGAGGACGTGTTTAGCGTCCCCTACAATAGGCATGTCCACCCGGACATTCTTGCCAATCTCGGCGGGATCGATGTCGATGTGAATGATCCTGGCCTTGGGGGCAAAGGCGCTGACTTTCCCTGTCGCCCGGTCATCGAAGCGCATGCCGATGGCAATGATGAGGTCGGCGTTGCTCACGGCGAAATTGGCATAGGCCATACCGTGCATTCCGATCATGCCGAAGCTCAACACATGGGACTCGGGGAAGCAACCTATGCCCAGCAGGGTGGTGACCACCGGCATCTGGCTGGTTTCGGCCAGCTCCTTGAGCTCCTCGCAGGCGTCTGACAGGATGATGCCTCGGCCGGCGAGAATCACCGGACGCTTGGACTCGCTGATGGCCTTCGCAGCCTTCTTTATCTGCGTCGGGTGACCTTCTATGGTCGGCTTGTAGCCGGGCAGGTCTACTTTTTCAGGGTAACGGAAATCGGTTTGCTCGATAAAGACATCTTTGGGAATATCAATGAGTACTGGCCCCGGCCGTCCGGTGCGGGCCAGATAGAAGGACTCCTTTACCACTCGGGCCAGATCGTTGACGTCCAGGACGAGGTAATTATGCTTGGTAATGGGAACAGTAATACCCGTGATATCCACTTCCTGGAACCCATCCTTGCCGATGAAAGGTCTAGCTACCTGGCCGGTGATGGCCACCATGGGTGAAGAGTCCAGGTAAGCATTGGCAATGCCCGTCACCAGGTTGGTGGCGCCCGGCCCGGAGGTTGCCAGGCAAACGCCAACCTTGCCGGTGGCTCTGCTGTAGCCATCGGCGGCATGGGCGGCTCCCTGCTCGTGGCGTACCAGAATGTGGCGTAACTGCGAATACTGAGGCAGGGTATCGTACAAAGGCAAGACCACGCCGCCGGGGAAGCCGAAGATGACCTCAACCCCTTCTTTCAGCAGGGCTTCACATAATATCTGCGCACCGGTGAGTTTCATATCTATATCCTATCCTATCCTAACAGAACGGCACCGATGCTAGCCGAGCCAACGTGCTCCGCATAGCGATGCAGATATCCACTTCTAACCCGGGATTCAAAGCGGGGCAGCGCGGCCAGCCGTTTGGCCATCTCCGTTTCGCTGATTTCCGCCTCGAGTTTGCGCTTGCGGATATCAATGTGGATGATGTCTCCGTCACGCAGGGCAGCGATGGGGCCGCCGCTCGCTGCCTCCGGAGAGACGTGCCCTATGGCAGCGCCACGCGTGGCCCCGGAAAAGCGGCCGTCGGTGATTAGCGCCACCTCCTTGTCCATCCCCATTCCACTGAGAAGGGCGGTAGGAGAAAGCATTTCTCTCATTCCGGGTCCCCCTCGAGGCCCTTCAAAGCGGATAACGATCACCTCGCCGGGCTTTATGCTCTTGTGGGTAATCGCTTCGGTAGCATCCTCCTCTGAGTCGAAAACGCGGGCAGGACCCCGGTGCTCCATCATCTCAGCGGCCACGGCGGCGCTCTTGACCACAGCGCCTTCGGGGGCGAGGTTGCCGAAGAGGACGGTCAATCCTCCGGTGGGCGCATGGGGACTGGACATGGGGCGAATCACTTCCCTTCTCCCCACCGCCACCCCATCGATATCTTCGCCCAGCGTCCTGGTCGTGACTGTCCTGGCCTTCAATTTCAGAAGCTGCCCTATCTCTTTCATTACGGCCGGGATGCCGCCGGCAAGGTCGAGGTCTTCCATGTGTAATTCACTGGCCGGGCTGAGCTTGACCAGATGGGGTGTGCTGGCGCTTATCTGATTGACGGTGGCCAGGGGGAAATCAATGCCTGCCTCGTGGGCTATTGCCACAAGGTGCAAAACCGAGTTGGTGCTTCCCCCCAGAGCCATGTCAACGGCGAACGAATTGTGAAAGGCCTCGCGCGTCAGAATGTCGCGGGGGCGAAGATTCTTTGCCAGCAGCTCCATCACCTGTTGCCCTGTCCTTTTCGCGAGCTGAATCCTTCGGGAATCAACGGCCGGTATGGTGCCGCTCCCCGGCAGGGCCATCCCCAGTGCCTCGGTGAGGCAGTTCATGGTGTTGGCGGTGAACATGCCGGCACAGCTCCCACATCCCGGGCAAGCCGCTGACTCGAGGGCACTCAACTGGGTCTCGCTCATCTCACCTTTGGCCACCTGGCCAACAGCTACGAACACGCTGCTGAGGTCGAGGGTCTTCATCTGGTCGCCGATGATCGCTCTGCCGGAGAGCATTGGACCGCCACTCACAAAAA
>JAENJB010000197.1 GCA_016844565.1 Dehalococcoidia bacterium | reverse complement strand
CGCCGTAGGGGCACGGCGTGCCGTGCCCGGCTATCGCCCTCCAGCTCCACCAGCACCTCCTCGGCCCGCCTGATCACCGACCGGGGCAGCCCGGCAAGTTGAGCGACATGGATACCGTAGCTACGGTCAGCTCCACCGGGTATCACCTTTCTCAAGAAGATGACCTTCCCCTCCTCCTCGGTCACCGCGACATTGAAGTTCCTCACCCGGGGCAAGTAGCCCGCCAACTCCACCAGTTCGTGGTAATGAGTGGCGAACAGGGTCTTCGCCCCCAGCCGGGGATGGTTATGGATATACTCCGCCACCGCCCGCGCGATGGACAGGCCGTCGTAGGTGCTGGTACCCCGCCCGATCTCATCGAGGATAATCAGCGAGCGCGAAGTGGCGTTGTGCAGGATATTGGCCGACTCCACCATCTCCACCATAAAGGTGGACTGCCCGGCCGCCAGGTCCTCCTGCGCACCGATGCGAGTGAAGATGCGGTCGATCATGCCGACGGCCGCCGACTCCGCCGGCACGAAGCTGCCGGTCTGCGCCATCAGCACGATGAGGGCCACCTGCCTCAGATAGGTGGACTTCCCCGCCATGTTGGGCCCGGTGAGGATGATCAGCTGGGCTTCCTCATTGGAGAGCAAAGTATCGTTGGGCACGAAGGACCCTTCAGGCAAGCTCCGCTCCACCACAGGATGGCGGCCTCCGGTGATGCTGAGGACACCGTCATCAGCCAATTCAGGACGCACATAACGATAGCGCACCGCCGCTTCCGCCAGCCCGCCGAAGACGTCCACCTGGGCCAGGGCGTGAGCCGTCGCCAGCAGGCGTTCCGCCTGGGCGCCTATCTGCTGACACACCTGTCGGAACAGGCCGGCCTCCAGCTCCACTATCCGCTCCTCCGCATTGAGCACCTGGGACTCATATTCCTTCAGCTCCGGCGTGTAAAAACGCTCCGCTCCCACCAGGGTCTGCTTCCGTATGTAGTGCGGCGGAACCTGGGCCAGGTTAGGTTTGCTCACCTCGATGTAATAGCCGAAGACCCTGTTATAGCCCACCTTCAGCGACTTGATGCCCGTCCGCTCCCGCTCGTCCCGTTCCAAATCGGCCAGAAACTGCCGGGCATTCCTGGAGGACTGTCGCAGGGCATCCAGCTCCTCCGAGAAACCATCCCTTATCACCCCACCCTCGTCCAGGTTGCTGGCCGGCTCCTCCCGTATCGCCTGAGCGATGAGGAACACAATGTCCTCGCACGGCTTCAGCTCACTATTAAGCCAGGCTACTGGCCCGGTATCCTGGCCTTGTTCCGACCCGCCCATGGCGGACTTCACTTCCGGCGCCACCTCCAGCGCCCTTCGCAGGGCGACGACCTCCCTGGGCAGGGCCATGCCTCCCTTGACCCGGTTGACCAGTCTCTCCAGGTCGGCCACGCCGTTGAGGAAAGAAGCCACCTGATTCCGAGCCAGAGCATTTTCATAAAACCACTGGACGGCATCCAGTCGCCGCTCCAGCGCCTCACGCGATAGCAGCGGCTGTCCCAACCACCTTCTGAGGAGCCGGCCTCCCATGGCGGTCTTCGTCAGGTCAATTACCGAAAGCAGTGAGCTGGCGAGGGTCCCCGACCGACTGTTCTGGAACAGCTCCAAGTTCCGCTGGGTCTGTCCGTCGAGGGTCATGAAATCGCCGGCGGAGTAGGTAGAGAGACGGGTCACCTGGCCCAGGGCTGCCTTCTGAGTATCGGCTACGTAACGAAGCACCGCGCCGGCCGCTCTGACCGCCAGAGGCAGGTGGGCGCAGCCGAAGGCCTCCAGGGTGGCGGCGCCGAAGTGACGCAGCAACAGCTCCCGCGCCTCCTCCAGGTCGAACCAGAGGTCATCCCTCCTGGTCACGGTGAGCTCACCGGGAACAGCGAAGTCCATCCCTTCCGGCGCAAGCAACTCCGAGGGCTTCAGCCTTTCAATCTGGAAAAGGGCCTGGTCTGCGGGGAGCTGAGTGGTGGCGAACTCGCCGGTGGTTATGTCCGCATGGGCGATGCCCGCCTGCCCCTTGTCCACCACCAGACCCACCAGGTAGTTGTTCACCTTCCCCTGGAGCAAGCCCGGCTCAATCACCGTTCCCGGCGTCACCACGCGGATGACATCGCGCTCCACCAGGCCTTTGGAGGCATCCGGGTCAGTGAGCTGCTCGCAGATGGCCACCTTGTAGCCCCGGCTGATGAGCTTGCCCAGGTAGTTGTCCAGTGCATGATAGGGCAGGCCGGCCATCGGCACGCGCTGCCCCTTGCCCATCTCCCGGCCGGTGAGGACAATATCCAGCTCTCTGGAGGCTATTCGGGCGTCCTCATCGAAGGTCTCATAGAAGTCCCCCAGCCGGAAGAGCACGATGGCCTCGGGGTACTTCTGTTTGACCTTGAGATACTGTCGCCTAAGGGGAGTGACCACGTTCGCTGAACCTCGCCGCCTTATGATAGTAGTATGAATAGACTGGAAGGTGTTCAGAATGCATAAGAGCGCAAAGGTGGCCATAAGCCTACCTGAGCATGTCCTCGAAGCTATTGAGAAAGAGCGAAAAGCCAGGGGAGAAAGTCGAAGCGAGTTCTTTCGACGCGCGGCTGAGAAACTTCTGAAACAGGAGCAAGAATCTAAAGCAGTAGAAACGTATATTCGTGGGTATTCCGTTATGCCGGAGTCAGCCGAGGAAGTTGAGGCAGTACACCGAGCAGGAGTTGCCGTGCTAGCTGAGGAGCCATGGTAATGAAGCGCGGCGAGATATGGTGGGCAGAGCTAGAACCGCCTGTTGGAAGACGCCCGGTACTCCTTTTGTCGCGTGACGAGGCCTACACTGTCAGGGAGTTGGTAACCGTTGCGCCTGTGACCACCAGGATACGTCGCATCCCCTCAGAGGTCCCTTTAAGTCTTGAGGATGGTCTACCTAAGCCCTGTGTTGTTAATCTGAATACCATTACCACTATTGCCAGGGCAAGGCTGCGTGACAGGCTGACCGTTCTCAGCGCCGAAAAGCAAAGAGCAGTTGAGGTTGCCATCCACTTTGCTCTCGGCATCGAAAGATAGCAGCGAAATCGACCATGAAAGACCGGGAGAGAATGCTGAAATAGTGTGTTCAAGCTGACGTGACCATATTCCAGACGCCCGTGTGTTAGGTTAACAATCCGACGAAATGTTCAATCTTCCAGAAAGAAGCGGCCCAGTTGCATCTGCAGTCTCGGGTTGGGGCACTTCCCGTCTCCGATGGTGCCGGTCACACCCCGCGTCACTCGGCGAAGCGTGTGATGGCATGAGCCGTGGGTAGGCCCTCGAGGGGAACCACCTCGGTCCAAGAGCGGGCGGCGATCACCCGCTCAGTTTACTCTGAATGATATGAACGCGCCCATGGCTGCCGCCCAGTTTCCGGCGAGCGCACCCCCGCTGCCGTGAAATGATTCCTCGGTGAGAATGATACGGCAGTAGTAGTCGCCACCACCCGGGTAGACGCCACCGACCGGAAGCCGTTCCCATTCGCCAAAGATGCCTACCGTCTGCGAGCCATAGTTGATATCGTAGGCAGCAGATAGAGCGGGATCAAAGGTAACCGTCCTTGTCGGTCCGTCGCTTGATCCTGGCGCGCGCTGAGAGGTCTTCCAGAGCACGTGGTAGCTGCTGCTTGCGGCAAAATCCAGCTGTGCGTTGCCGGAGCCATCCGTGATGAAATAGTCGAACACCATGTATCCGGTATAGCGATAGTGTTTACCCGTGGGGCTGCTGGAATCCGCAACATCACGGTTGGCGAAATAGGTCAGATCGTTGGGATTTGGTGACGTGCCGTTCCCTTTGTTGTTT
>JAENJB010000049.1 GCA_016844565.1 Dehalococcoidia bacterium | reverse complement strand
GGAGCGAAGACATCCCGGCCGTGAAAGGTAGCGCTCACGGTGGTACGCCAGTAACGGGGATTCTTCAGGACGAAGGCCTGGCAGCCCGGGCTGAGAGTTGCGGACGATCCGGTCCGGCTTCTGGAACGCGAAGCGTGGCCCGTAATGTAGGAGAACACGCCGTTGTCCGGTCCGAGAAGGAAGGCAGACTGCGTAGCGATAAGAATGGCCCGCCGCTGGCTGCCTACACCTGGGTCAACGACGGCCAGGTGGATGGCGCCCGGTGGAAAGTAGGAGTGGCTTATGCCCAGCAGAAAAGCGGCCTGCCGGACGTTGAAGGGTCGGATGGTATGGCACAGGTCGATGATGTTGGCCTGAGGATTGATACTCAGGATAACGGCCTTGATGACGGCCACGCAGGCGTCATCAAGGCCGAAGTCGGTGGTCAGGGTGATGACATGGGGCTTCATGTGTACGCCTCTCCTGGTCTTCAGGAGCTGAGACGAACTGTAAGGATGGCCAGGGCAATAAAGAGCACGACGAGGACAACGGTGAGTTGCAGGAGCGTCTTCTCCAGCCCGCGCCTGGTACGGAAGACTGTGTCGGGCTGGCCGAAGATCCCTCCCAGCCCTCCTCCACGAACCTGCAAGAGGACGGCCCCAATCAGAGCAGCAGCCACGATGACCTGAGCTATATATAGGTAGGATGTTGTTGACACTCTACTTCACTCCTAATTCTTCTTGAAGAAATTCCTTCACCTGCTGGGGACTGGCACGTCCACGAGAGGCTTTCATCACCTGCCCGATGAGGAACGTCAGTACCTGTTGCTTTCCCGCTTGAAGGTCCAACACGGCCTGTGTGTTGGCGGCAATGACTTCCCCGACTATTCGCTTAACCTCGTCCACGTTGTCCAGGAGCGCCAGCCCCTTCTCAGCTATTATTTCAGCGGCATTCCTGCCAGTGGCGAACATCTCGTCGAACACCTGTTTGGCTGCTGGCCCCGTTATCGCCCCCTTATCCGCCAGGCTCACGAACTCCGTCATCTGCCGCGAGGTGACCTTCTGGGAGTCAATCTCCAGACCGGCCGCATTGAGCAGACGGCTGAAATCTCCGTTGAGCCAGTTGGCCACTGATTTGGCCCTTCTACGGAGTTCCTCAACCGGAAGACCTGGTCCGTCCGCCGACAGGCATTCTTCGAAGAAGACAGCGAGGGCCTTCGAGGAGGTTAGCAACCGGGCGTCGTAAGAAGAGAGGCCATACTGCTCGACAAGCCGCTGGCGCATGGCATCCGGCAGCTCCGGCAACCGGTCCCGGAGATCTGACACCCAGCCGGAGCGCAAGAGCAACGGAGGCAGGTCCGGCTCAGGGAAATACCGGTAATCATGCGCCTGCTCTTTGCTACGCTGGCTCACGGTAACCCCCCGCTGGTCGTCCCAACCCCGCGTCTCCTGGACCGTCTTGCCTCCATCGCCAACGACCTTCTTCTGGCGTCCCGCCTCGTACTCGAGAGCCTGGAAGACGGCCTTGAAGCTGTTCATGTTCTTCACTTCGACCTTCGGCATGAGGACGTCGCTTCCCGCCGGCCTGATGCTGATATTGGCGTCGCAACGGAAACTGCCCTCCTCCATGTTACCGGTGGAAACGCCGAGATAGCGGAGGATGGTGCGCAACTTGATTAGATACTGTCTGGCTTCTTCGGGGGACCGGAGGTCTGGTTGACCGACAATCTCCATCAATGGCACCCCCGCCCGGTTCGCATCCACGAGACTGCAGGACTCTCCCTCCTCACTGGTGCGGTGGACGAGCTTGGCGGTATCCTCCTCAAGATGCACGCGGATGATACCCTTCCGCTTGACCCGGCCGTCGGTTTCGATATCGAGCCATCCATCGTGGCTGAGGGGAGCGTCATACTGAGATATCTGATACCCCTTCATCAGGTCCGGATAGGGATAGTTTTTCCGGTCAAACTTACTGGCCTCGGGGATGCTGCAGTTGAGGGCCAGAGCGGTCATGACCGTGTATTCGACCGCCTTCCTGTTAATGGTTGGTAACACGCCCGGCATCCCCAGGCAAACAGGGCACACGTGGGTGTTCGGCGAAGCGCTGGCATAGTCGGCGCTGCAAGCGCAGAACATCTTGCTCCGAGTCAGTAGCTGGGCGTGGACCTCGAGGCCAATGATTAGTTCGTATTCCATAAGAACCTGAGTAGTATATCAACAAGGTGAAAGGGAGGCAACCTGCATTCGAAGGTTGACGGCAGGACTTCAGACTCCTAGAATGGGCTGCGCAGTGAGTAGTATTCATGCATGAGAAGAGCATACTCTCCAACGGCTTGCGGGTGTTCACCTCCGCTATGCCCCACACCCGCTCGGTCTCTATGATGGTCTGTCTCAGGTCTGCCCCCCGCTACGAAAGGGACAGCGAGGCCGGCATTTCCCATTTCGTGGAGCACCTGTGCTTCAAAGGGACTAAACGGCGCCCCAGTAGCACGGAGTTGTGCGAGACCATCGAGCGGGTTGGAGGCATTATCAACGGTGGGACGGACAAGGAATCGACTGTCTACTGGATCAAAGTGGCCCGCTCCAACTTTCCTCTGGCGCTGGATGTGTTGAGCGATATGGTGCAGCATCCACTTTTCGCCCAGAACGATGTGGAGAAGGAGCGACAGATCATTCTCGAAGAAATCAAGATGACCAACGACTCTCCGCAGCAGAGGGTGGACCTGCTAATCGACGAGCTCATCTGGCCCGACCAACCCCTCGGACGGGATATCGCCGGGAGCGTGGATACAGTGCGCTCTCTCAGCCTCGAGACAATGGCGGGTTATTGGAAGAGGCACTACACCGCCGATAATGCAGTGGTGAGTGTTGCCGGAGACGTAGAGCATGCGGAGGTGGTGGGTCAACTGGCCGACGGCTTCGCTCATTGGGGAGGTGAAGGCAAGAGAGACGGGACCGCAGCCCAGAACCAGCAGGAGGCGCCCCGTTTCCACCTCGAGTATCGCGACACCGAACAGGTCCATCTGGCGCTGGCGGTGCGCGGCCTATCGGCCGTTGACCCGAACCGGTTTGCTCTCGACCTGGTCAATGTGGCGTTGGGGGAGGGTATGAGCAGTCGGCTGTTCGTCGGAGTGCGCGAAAAAAGGGGACTCGCCTACGATGTTCACAGCTACATCAGCCGCTTTCTCGATTCCGGCGCCATGATTATCTATGCGGGGGTGGATCCGTCCCGCGTGGAAGATGCGCTCCTGGCCGTCCTGGACGAGCTGGCACGGCTCAGGGAGCCGCTGCCGGAGGCCGAGCTCAATAAGGCAAAGGAGATGATCAAGGGTCACTTGCTCCTGGGTTTGGAGGACAGTCGCGCCGTTGCCAGCTGGGTGGGCAGGCAGGAGTTGCTGCTGGGACGGATCCTGACCGTGGATGACATAATAGCGGCGGTGGACGCCGTGACCTCTGCCGACACCGGACGGGTGGCGCAGGAACTCCTGGTCAGCGAAAAGCTCAGCCTGGCCGTCGTCGGGCCCATCAAAGAGGAAAGCCGCATCAGCAAGCTACTCCACTTGTAGCCTCCTGATACGGCCTTCCTTGCTTTCTCAACCAGGGTCAGAGAACCCTGCTGCGGTCCGCGAAGCTTTCCTGCTTACATTCCCCCGTAGTCTGGTGGCATTTGCGGGCCAGCCGACTTATCCTTCTCCGGGATATCCGTCACCAGCGCTTCCGTAGTCAGCAGCATGACAGCGATGCTCGAGGCATTCTGCAACGCCGTGCGGGTGACCTTCAGGGGATCGATGATACCTTTCAGTATCATGTCGCCGTATTCGTTCTTATTTGCATCGTAGCCGTGTCCCTTCTTGGCCTTTTTGACGGCTTCCACGACCACTGAGCCCTCCTGACCGGCATTGATGGCAATCCAGCGCACCGGTTCCTCCACCGCCTTTTTCACTATGGCCAATCCGACCGCCTCATCTCCCTCGGTCATGGTCTTCTCCAGCTTGGCAGCTGCCTGGAGCAGGGACACACCACCGCCGGCAAGTATGCCTTCCTCTACGGCAGCCCGGGTGGCTGAAAGGGCATCCTCAACGCGGTGCTTCTTCTCCTTCAGTTCTACCTCGGTCGCGGCACCGACCTTGATCACGGCAACGCCGCCGGCCAGCTTGGCCAGCCGCTCCTGGAGCTTCTCCTTGTCGAAATCAGACGTGGTCTCTTCTATCTGGGCCTTGATCTGCTTGATTCGTCCCTTGATGGCATCGTCCGAGCCCTTCCCTTCAATGATTGTGCAGTTGTCCTTGTCAGTCACCACCTTGCGGGCGCGACCCAGATCAGCCACGGTAACCGAATCGAGCTTGCGTCCCACTTCCTCCGAGATCACCTTGCCGCCCGTGAGGATGGCGATATCCTCCAGCATGGCCTTGCGCCGGTCGCCGAAGCCAGGCGCTTTCACCGCCAGACAGTTGATGGTGCCTCTGAGCCGGTTGACCACCAGGGTAGCCAGCGCTTCACCCTCCACATCTTCGCCGATGATGAGCAGGTTCTTACTCACCTGGAGTATCTTCTCAAGAGCAGGCAACAAATCGCCCACCGCCGACAGTTTCTTGTCGGTGATGAGAATATACGGGTCATCGATCTCAGCCACCATTCTCTCGGGGTTGGTGATGAAGTAGGGGCTGATATAGCCGCGATCGAACTTCATGCCCTCGACAAAGTCCGTTTCGTACTGGATACCCTTGGACTCCTCTACGGTGATGACGCCGTCCTTGCCAACCTTATCCATCACATCGGCAATAAGGTTGCCTATCTCGGCGTCGGCAGCGGAAATAGTAGCTACCTGCGCCACCTGTTCCTTGCCGGTGACCGGGATGGCCATTTTCTTTAGCTCTTCCACCAGTGCGGTCACCGCCTTCTCAATACCACGTCTGAGCGCTGTGGGACTGGCACCGGCCGCTATGTTCTTGAAACCCTCGCTCACAATCGCCTGAGCGAGAACAGTAGAGGTGGTGGTCCCGTCACCGCATTTGTCATTGGTCTTGACAGCGGCTTCCTTCACGAGTTGCGCCCCCATGTTCTCGTAGGGGTCAGGCAACTCGATCTCCTTGGCAATGCTGACGCCATCATTGATGACTGAGGGGGGCCCGAATTTCTTGTCCAGGGCTACCGGCCGTCCCTTCGGCCCGAGAGTGACCCTTACCGCCTGTGCCAGCGTGTCCACTCCCTTTTTCAAAGCACGCCGGGCTTCCTCGCCGAAAATAATCTGTTTTGCCATCTAAATCACTCCTCCTTGTCTTTAGCTCTACGAATTAGGTCTTCTTAATAGCCAGGATGTCACTCTCGCGCAGGATGATAAACTCCTCATCGTCGAGCTTAATCTCCGTGCCGGCGTACTTGGCGAAGAGGACGATATCGCCTGGCTTCACCTCCATGGCGATGCGCTTGCCGTCGTCCGCGACCCTGCCGGGACCGACAGCGATAATTCTGCCGTCCTGAGGCTTCTCCTTAACGGTATCAGGCAGCACAATGCCTCCCTTGGTCACCTCTTCCTTCGGCATAGGTTTGATGATTACCCTATCCCCCATGGGTTGCAGCTTAGCCATCTTTCTTCTTTCTCCTTTCCACCGAGTCGTATTAGCACTCTCGGGTGTCGACTGCTAATACATTATAGCCACCGACCATCGCCAAGGCAAGCGTAGTGGGCACGAAGAACCGCCAGCTACAGGCATCTACGCCAAGCCAGCTATCCTCTAGACTACGTATCACGTGTTTCTATATGGCTGTATCACTCCTTACCACTGCCATCGTATCTCGACGGTCATAGTTGAGGAGCAACCCTTGGCTGAGAGGTCCATGATTTCGCGATATCGCCTTGACTATCTACACGGAATAGTGTAAGGTGGTGGTTACCAATGTCAAAGAAAGAGACCCGGTATTGGAGCAGCTCCGAGATCCGCGCTCTTCGGAGATACCTCGGTCTGACCCAGCAGGGGATGGCGGAGGAGATGGGCACTCGCCAGCAGACCATCAGCGAGTGGGAGACCCGCAAGTACCAGCCGCGTGGGACCTCGGCGAGACTGCTCAGCATCATAGCTGAGCGGAGCGATTTCGAGTACAGGACTCCATCCTAGGAAAGTAGAGAGAGGAAGAGGAGATCTTTGTGCCCGGATTACACGTAACCGTGTACCACAAGGCCGGTCGAACGATATGAAGACAGCAGGTCGCGTCCCGGAACGTCTTCTCTCGCAGCTGTGGAAGATGAGGCTCTGGGAGGGGCAGTGGCTTGCCGCAGCCGACGGTCGCCGGATCAAGCTGCTCTGGTCCGGACAACCCACCCAGGATGGAGGGCCGGACTTCCGCAACGCCATATTGGACTTTGGCGGCGTCCAGGTGCGGGGAGATGTGGAGCTTGACATCGAGGCGCGCCTATGGCGCGCCCACGGTCATCATCGGGACCCGGCCTTCAATAACGTGGTACTGCATGTAGTCCTGTGGTCCGGTTCCGCGCTATCCACGGTGCTTTCGAATGGCCTCGCGGTGCCCATCCTATCGCTGAGCGGCTATCTTCCTGTGCCGCTGCAGCAACTGCCCGCCTGGACACAACATACTTCCCCGTCGTGCTGCCCTTGCCACAAAAGCGTAGCTTCACCGCTGACTCACTCCCTCGCTCGGAAGCGCCTTCAGGCGGCGGGTGATTGCCGGTTCGCACTGAAGGTGAGCCTGTTTGAGCAGGAATTGAAGAGTGAAGCGGCCGAGCAGGTCCTGTACCGAGGCATGATGGCTTCCCTTGGCTATGGCAAACACAAGACGCCTTTCACGGAACTGGCCGAGCGGCTTCCGCTGGTGAGTATGAAGCTGAGGAGGTCTGTCGACCGGCAAGCCCTGTTGTTCGGCGCAGCCGGTCTGCTACTCTCGCAGCGCGGCTTGCCGGCGGGCGACGTCTATGCCGAGAAGGTCGAGGCATGCTGGGGGATCTCCGGAAGCCATCGTGTCATTCCGGCGGCTCAATGGCGTTTCTGTCATCTCCGTCCCGCCAACTTCCCCCTGCGCCGGCTGGCCGCCATGGATTGCCTCCTCAATCGTTATCGATATGGACTGCTGAACGGTATAGTAAGAAGGGCGCGCGAGGCCTTCGCGGCAGCAAGGCCTCGCGTTCTTGAGGACGGGCTTCTGGTGGCAGGGAAGGGCTACTGGGCGAGGCACTTCGACTTCGGTCGTGTCCAACTCGCGAAGTCAGCTCTTCTGGGCCGGGAGCGAGCAGCGGTGATGGTGGTCAATATCATATTGCCGTTCATCTGCGCCTGGGGACAAGCTAGCGGCGAAGCATCGCTCGCCAGCCACGCCCTCGACCTGTATCGGAGGTATCCCGCGCTACCGGAGAATTTCATTACGCGCCAGATGGCGGTACAGCTCTTTCACGGCAGCGGAGGCAAATGGTGCAGATCGGCACGAATACAGCAGGGGATGATCCAGGGAACGGCGTCGAGGTCACATCCGGAAATGATAGCCGCCTGCAGATGATAGGCGCCGCAGGCGGCTATCATGGCGGCGTTGTCGGTGCATAGCTCCGGGAGCGGGAAGGAAACGGGAACCGGAGACTTTCTAATTATGAGTTGGCGCAGGCGGCTGTTAGCAGCTACCCCCCCCGCCAGCAGTACCTGTGTGGCCCGGTATCTCTGCGCCGCCTCCGCGGTCCTCTCGGCCAGGACCTCCGCCACCGCCTCTTGAAAGCTGGCGGCGGCATCGGCCACAGAGAAGCGGGCGGCACTGCTCGAACCGTCGGCCACCAGCCCATCCTCCACCATGCGCCAGAGAGCCGTTTTCAGCCCGCTGAAGCTAAAATCGTCGGTGCCCTTCAGGCGGGAGCGGGGCAGGCGCAGTGCGGAGAGATCACCCTCCCGCGCTTTCTTCTCGATGGCCGGTCCGCCGGGATATCCTAGACCAAGGATTCGGGAGGCCTTGTCAAAGGCCTCGCCGGCGGCGTCGTCTCTTGTCTGTCCCACCAGTGTGAACTGGCCGTGACCTTTCATCAGAAAGATGTCGCTGTGTCCCCCGGAGGCCACCAGGCAGACCAGAGGAAATGCCGGCTCGGGTTTGGGAGCCTCCAAGCTTTCCCTCAGCCAGTTGGCGTAGATATGTGCCTCCAGATGGTTCACACCGATAAGGGGCAGACCTCTCGCCAGGGCGATGGCCTTGGCGAAGTTGACCCCCACCAGGAGAGAACCGGCGAGACCAGGGCCCGAAGTGACGGCCACCCCGTCGAGGTCTTCCCAGGCTACCCCCGCCCGTTGAAAAGCCCTCTCGATGACCGGCATGATGGACAACAAGTGCTGGCGGGAGGCCACCTCGGGCACCACGCCTCCATAGCGGGAATGCAGCTCGATCTGCGAAGAGACGACGCTGGATAAGATGGAGTCGCCGTTGTCCACCACGGCAGCCGCCGTTTCGTCACAAGAGGTCTCCAGACCGAGGAGCTTCACGCCAGGATTATAGCAGATTGTGGTGAGGCACCCGCCTCCGTCGCGCTAGACGGGACGGCGAAGCAAGCACAGGTTTGCTAAGGGCCGCAGGCCGATGCTATGATGAATCGGTGCCCGAACCCGGGCATAGAGGTAGCAGGCCAACTTAAGTTGCAGGAAGGAGCGTCCTGGAGGTGCCCATGAGTACATACATTTTCCTGATCTTGCTCTTTCTGGCCATCTCAGCGTTCATCAGCGCCCTGGAGGTGGCCTTCCTTTCTCTTCAGAGGAGTCGGGTGAAGTACCTGGCACAGTCCGGAAAAGCTAACTGGAAGGAAGTTGACCTGATTACTCAGAAGCCAGACCGCCTGCTGGCCACTACCTTACTCAGTAATAACCTGGTGCAAACGGCCGCCGCGACGGTAGGCACCATAGCGGCCATCTCCCTCCTTGGAGAGAAGTGGGGACCAGTCGCCGCCACCGTGGGTGTGGCGATGGCAACTTTGCTACTCGCCGAGGCCATCCCCAAGACCTTTGCGGCACGCCATCCGGAGCAGCTGGCGCCGGCCTTCGCGCGACTTTTCCGACTGCTTGAGGGCTCGCTTTCACCTGTGGTTGCTGCCATAAGCTGGATAACCTCGAGCGTCACCGGTGGCCGCATTGTCACTCCCAGCTACGGGGTCAGCGAAGAGGAGATCAGCGCTCTTATTGAAGCAGGGAAAGGAGAAGGTACAGTACAACCGGCTAAAGCTGACATGCTGCAGAAAGTGCTGGAGTTCACTGAGCGGCCAGTACGTGAGGTGCAGACACCACGAACCGAAGTCATCTCTCTTGAGATAGGCACCCGTTTGGGAGATTTTCTGGAGCTTTATCGCCATTCCCCTCACTCCCGTTACCCCGTTTACCGTGAGAACGTCGATAGTATGACCGGCATCCTCTCCATCAAAGATGTCCTTGTGGCCATGGCAGAAGGGATGACAAAAGAGGAAGCCATCGATAAGCTGGTACGCCCCATTTTCATAGTGCCTGAATCCAAACCCCTCGGCGAGCTGTTCGCAGAGATGCGCGACCGTAACTACCATGTGGCCGCCGTGGTAGACGAGTACGGCGGCACTTCCGGCATGCTGACCTCGTCCCAATTGGTCGAAGAGATTGTCGGCGAGCTAGGAGATGAGATAGCAGGGAGGATCAAAGAATTCGAGGTCATCGATAACCGGACCTTTCAGATCGACGGTACCATGCGTATCGAAGATGTCAACGAACAGATGAAGCTGAGCTTGCCGCCCGGAGAGTATGAGACGGTAGCCGGTTTTGTCCTTTCCTTGCTGGGGCGTATTCCACGGGAGGGTGAGCAGGTGAAGTACCACGACATAAGAATAGCTATCATCAACATGCGGGGGGCCAAAATAGAGAAGGTCCTGGTCACCAAGGAAGATGTGGCACAGGCTGCGCCTTAGGTTCCGCCGCGGCGAGGAACTGAAATTCATCTCCCATCTGGACATGATGCGACTGTGGGAGAGAGCTCTGCGCCGCGCTGGAATTCCTCTGGCATATTCCGAGGGATTTACCGCCCATCCCCGTCTGGCTCTGGCTGCGCCCCTGCCAATAGGAGTGACCAGCGAGGCGGAGATGATCGACGTCTACCTCACACGGCCCATTTCACATCAGATATTCACCCAGGCAGTGAGCCGCCAACTTCCTGCAGGGGTCGAGATACTGGAAGCCAGGGTAGTGCCACTCACCGCGCCATCCTTGCAGTCACAGGTGCACCACGCCGAGTATGAGGTTAAACTGGAGGACGAGCGGGAGCAGTCCCGATTGCAGGAGGCCATCGATGCCTTCCTGGCTTCAGGAGCATTCCCATGGCAACACCAGCGGGACAAGGAGGTCCGTCACTATGACCTGCGAGCCCTGGTGGAAGACCTGCGGCTGGTGAGGTGGGAGAACGGCAAAGTCACCATGCTGATGAGGGTGCGTTGCGACAGCAGCGGGACCGGCCGCCCGGAGCAGGTAGCTGCAGCGCTGGGATTCGTCCGCCCTCCCGTCAGTTGCCACCGCATCCGGCTCCTCCTGGATAAGGTGGGAGCCAGAGGCTGAGATAGCCCTATAATGTTTGACACCCTCATCCTCTCTCCGGAAAGACAACGGCAAGCCAGGGAGTTTGCTCGGAAGAAACGCGAGGTGTTCTTTTTCGACACCGCCATTACCCTGGGCTCGCTCCTCCTGATGACCTTCACCGGCCTGTCTCTCTCCTTGAGAGAGCTTCTGGTCTTGCCTATGCCGCTGGCGGTGAGCCTGAGTCTGATGGGCCTGCTGCTGGGATACAGCCTTCTGCTTTTCCCATTGACCTTCTATGTAGACTTCATCCTGCCTCGCCGGTACGGGCTCCTGAAACAGGGGTGGCAGGACTGGCTGGTTGATAGGGCCAAAGGCATCATCCTGGAGCTGTTCATTGGCTCCGCCGTGCTCATTGCACTGTATTGGCTCGTAGATCGATTCCAGGACATCTGGTGGCTTATGGCGGCGTTGATGGTGTTTCTTCTTACTCTGGTGCTAACCGGCCTGGCGCCGGTAGTCATTTTCCCCATCTTCTT
>JAENJB010000048.1 GCA_016844565.1 Dehalococcoidia bacterium | reverse complement strand
GGGCTGAAGGATGTCGTGGGGCGGAAAGTCACCGAGGTGATCCCGGGTATAAAAGAATCCAATCCGGAGCTGTTCGAAATCTACGGCAGGGTGGCTGCGACTGGCCTGCCGGAGTCATTTGAGACGTACGTTGAGCCTCTGCAAATCTGGCTGTCTTTATCTGTCTACAGCCCGGCAACAGGATACTTCGTGGCGACTTTTGCCAATATCACCGAGCGCAAGCGGGTGGAGGAAGAACTGCGGAGGAGTCATGAGAACTTCCGCCGTTCCCTCGATGACTCCCCGCTCCCCATCCGCATTTATAGGGCCGGAGGCACGACAGTATACGCCAACCTGCTGTTTCTGGAACTCTTCGGTTGCGACAGCATTGAAGAGTTCAATGCGACTCCCCCTGAGAAACGCTTCACTCCAGAGAGCTATGGCCAACACCAGCAGAGGAAGGAAGCAAGGAAGCGCAACGGTTTCGTCCCATCCGACTATGAAGGGAGCATTGTGCGTAGGAACGGAGAAATTCGCCACCTTCGGGTCTTCCGCAAGGAAGTCCTTTGGAATGGGGAATCGCATTTTCAGCACCTGTGCTACGACATTACCGAGCGCAAACAAATACAGGAGCAACTCATGCTGGCTGACCGGATGGCCACCATTGGCGAGCTTGCCTCCGGCGTTGCTCACGAGCTTAACAACCCCCTGACGAGTGTTATCGGCTTTTCCCAGTTGCTCATGGAGAGAGAACTCCCTGACGACATCAAGGAGGATTTGGGTCTTGTCTATAGTGAGGCCCAGCGTGCCGCCCATATCGTCAAGAATCTCCTCACCTTTGCCCGAAAACACGCGCCTGTGAGGCAATTGTGCCAAATACATAACATCCTCGAGGATGTGCTGAAACTACGCGCCCATGACCAGAAAGCGAACAATATTGAGGTTAACAGACGATTTGCTTCTGACCTTCCGGAAATCACGGTTGACTATTTCCAGATGCAGCAGGTCTTCCTCAACATTATCCTCAACGCCGAATATTTCATGGCTGAAGCACATCATAAGGGCACACTGACCATTACTACCAAAAGATTCGACAATACTGTAAGGATTTCAGTTGCTGATGACGGCCCCGGTATTGCGCAGGAAGACCTGGGCAAGGTATTCAACCCTTTCTTTACCATGAAGGAAGTGGGTAAGGGGACGGGGCTTGGGTTGAGTCTCTGCCACGGGATAGTGTCTGAGCATGGCGGCAGCATATATGTCAGAAGCCAACTTGGTGAAGGGGCCACCTTTGTTGTGGAACTGCCTGTTAATGGTGACCTGGTAAAACGGGAGGTACCCCATGGATAAGTACTCAACTCATGGGAAAAGGGTTCTGGTAGTTGAAGATGAGCTGGGCATCGCCGAGGTCTGTGCGAGGGTACTCAGCGCCGAAGGATTTCAGGTAGAAGTCGCCGTCAATGGGGAGGCTGCTCTAGCCGTGCTCAGAAGGAATGAATACGACCTTTGTCTCATCGACATCCGAACGCCGAGGATGAATGGTATCGAGCTCTATCAACGCTGGGAGATTGAATGTCCTGAGACGGTCAACAAGGCTATATTCACTACCGGTGATGTCCTGAGCAGCAATATCAAGGAATTCTTGGAGAAGACCAACAGACCATTTCTAGCCAAACCATTCACCCCTGATGAGCTAAGGAGCATAGTCAGGTCAGTCTTGGTCAATAACACATTCCGAGCCACTGACCAGTCCAGTGGTGGACTGGTGAATGCATCGAACAGGAGTAGTTAAAAAGATGGCAAACCTGGAGGAAAGGATTCTCATTGTTGATGATGAAGGGGCTATTACCAGGCTTCTGCGTCAGAAGCTTTCGAGGAAGGGCTATGGGTGCGAGGAGGCCAATTCCGCTGAGCAGGCGTTGGCCAGGTTGAGAAGTAACCCAACCGAGTTGGTGATTCTGGACGTCATGATGCCCGGTAAATCAGGAATCGACTTGCTGCCTGAAATCAAGTCCGGCTGGCCTGATACCGCGGTGATAATGGCTACTGCTGTTGCCGAAACCAGTATTGCCATCGAGAGTATGAAACGAGGGGCCGATGATTATATCATCAAGCCGTTTGATCTGGACGAGGTTGCCCTGAGTGTGGGAAGAGCTTTGGAGAAAAGAAGGCTGCAGCTTGAAATCAAGGAATACCAGCACCACCTGGAGGAAAAGGTTGGCCAGCAGACAGCGGAGATTAGAAAGCTTTTCCTTGGCGCCATTGAGGCGCTGGTGTTCGCTCTAGAGGCTAAGGACAAGTATACCGGCGGCCATTCGCGAAGAGCAACTGAAATTGCATTAGCCATAGGTAGTGAGCTTGGTCTATCAACAGATGACATGGAAGACCTGCGCTGGGGAAGCTTACTTCACGATGTCGGGAAGATTGCGGTCGATCAACTTATTCAGAATAAGCCGGGCAGACTAACTCACGAGGAGTATGCACATATCATGATACATGCCCATATCGGCGCCGGTATTGTAAAGCCGGTAGTCAATGAGAGAGTGGTCGAGATGATTGAGCATCATCACGACCATTTTGACGGCAGCGGCCTTCATCAAGCTATAGCAGGCAAGGACATACCTCTGGGGGCGAGAATCCTGGCGGTGGCCGATGCCTTTGATGCCATGGTCTCAGACCGCCCCTACCGCTCAGCCATGTCTTTGGAAGAAGCTCTGGCTGAAATCGGCCGCTGCACGGGTACTCAGTTTGACCCAGTCGTCGCCAGTGCGTTCATCAAGACGAAGGAGACCGGGAAGATACTGGTAAGCACCGAGACTTGAGAGAATGTAAGGAAAGAGGGATAATCAATCGAATGGCAAGAGGGTAAAATAGAATGGACGAAACAATGAGAAAAAAGGTGCTCATAGTTGACGACGAACCAGGCGTCAGGCGACTGGTTCGTCAAATACTGTTCAGGGATTATACCGTGGCCGAAGCACAGAACGGGGAAGAGGCTGTAGATATGGCTCGCAGCCAGAAACCAGACATTATTCTCATGGATATGATGATGCCCAAGATGGATGGGCTGGCTGCCTGCTGTGCGATTAAGGCAGGCCAGATCACTAAGGGAATCCCTGTGGTCATGCTCACGGCTATAAGCCATGACCTCAATAAGAAGCTCGCCGAAAATGTCATGGGTGCAGACGGATACATAACTAAACCGTTCAAACCGCAAGACCTGCTGAGTGCCATTGACCGCCTCTTGAAGAAAGGTGACGCGCGGATTCCCACGCGCGAATGACATGGAATGTTAGGTGGGTTTGCCCGAAAATGACTGGACCACCGTTGAGATTGTGCCCCGCTGCTGCACTTGGGGGGCGGAGAGGCAAGAATCCCTGATGAGGGACCGGTGAAGAAAAGGGCGAAGGACTGGCTTCTGGTTTCCTTCTTCCTTCTTGACGACATTGCTGTGGTGGTATTGGTGTTGCTGGGGCTGCGGTTTCTCGGCGTGGACTTATCCCTTCCGGTATGGGTGGCGCTCGCGGCAGTGCTGGGCGGCTTCGTTTTTCTGGCGCACAAGGCTATCATCCCCACATTCCACCTCAAGACGGCGACCGGCTCCGAGAGAATGGTTGGCATGTGCGGGAAGGTGATAGAGCCGCTGGACCCGGTCGGACTCATAAAGATTGCCGGCGAGTGCTGGAAGGCAAGGTCAGTTGATGAGAGAATAGACGCCGGGGAACATGTCGAGGTCCTGCGGGTCGAGAGGCTTATGCTGGACGTGAAGCGTAAGGACTTCTACGACAAGGAAACATTGGCTGTCATTCTGAACGAAGTGAAGAATCCGCCCCCCTAGCGGCGACTACGGATTCTTCGTCGCTGCGCTCCTCAGAATGACATTGTTTCCTGTAGCTAACTCTATTTGCGATGCACTACACTAGACTATGAGGGGCGCCTGAAACGATTGCACTTATTACCGGAGCAAACTTCAGATGCAGTCAGTCCCACCGTGCGGCACCAGTAAGGGGAGAGAGTGCGGCACTACCTGGAACGTCGCCGGTGTCCGGGCTATGGGCTCGCCATCTGCCCAGATAGCTACGGGTTCGCTGGAAGTAACCTCCAATCTCCGAACGAAACTGGTGGAGACCTTGGGATGCCTGATGTGCTTACCGGAGAAAACCGTCGGAAGCATTCTGACTACTTCCATCCGGGACATCTGACGCACCAGGCAAAGGGTTAGGCCGCCATCATCGATAAGGGCAGTAGGCGCTATCTTCATGCCGCCGCCGTAGTATGATGTGTTGGCGATGGCGGCCAGGAAAACCGGCCCTTCAAATTCATTATTGTCGCTTCTCAGATGCACCCGGACCGAACGGTAACGGAACAAGGTAGCCAGCGCCCCGTACAAGTACTTCATAGTGCCGCTGAGGAATCCTGGCCCGGCGCCGCTTGCCACATACTGTGACACGCTGGTATCGAAGCCCAATGTGGCGACAGTTGTGAAATACCGTTCACCGACTTTTCCCAAATCAACAAAACGAACTCTGCCGCTCAACAAGGTTTGTATGCCTGAAGATAGCTTGCGTGGGATTTTGAGTTCTCTAGCCAGGTCGTTACAGGTGCCCAGTGGTAAGATGCCCAATATGACAGAGTCAACTGAAGTCCGGGCATTCACGATGCCGTTCACGATTTCATGGATAGTACCATCGCCACCGATGGCCACGACGTGGGTAGCACCCTCCCGCACTGCTGTGGCGGCTAACTCTTCTGCGTGGCCGCGCCTGGCCGTCCACAGAATTTTGGGAGTACCCCTGGCCTTTTGCAGATGGTCGGCCACCTGGTGCACCAGTTGGTCCTGTCGACCTTTGCCGCTAATGGGGTTAGCTATGAGGACCCAGCGCTCCTCAGGCTTTGTTGCTCCACCGGCTCTCGAGGTCAACAGGTGGGAATGGTTAAGCTGCACCCTTTAAGACCTCTTCCGCCGCCTTGACCGTCCGCTCGATATCCTCGTCCCGGTGCGCCAGGGAAATGAAGAATGCCTCGAACTGCGAGGGGGGTAGGTAAATCCCCTTCGACAGCATCCCCTGAAAGAAGGCGGCGTAGCGGCGTGTATCGGCCCGCCGGGCAGAGGCGTAGTCGGTAACCGGCTGCTCGGAGAAGAAGGGGGTGAGCAGGGAGCCGACTCGGGAGACCTGCAGGGGGACCTTGGCCTTTCTTGCCGCCCGGCTCAGTCCCTCCGCCAGCAGGGCGCCTCGCTCCTCTAGCGCCTGGTAGGGCATCGGCTCCTCCAGCATCTTCAAAGTCTGGATGCCGGCGGTCATGCTCAGAGGGTTTCCTGATAGGGTACCCGCCTGATAGACCGGCCCCATCGGCGCCACCAGGGACATAATGTCACGCCTCCCACCGTAGGCCCCGACAGGAAGTCCGCCTCCGATAACCTTCCCCAGGCAGGTGATGTCCGGCACCATCTCATAGAGCGCCTGGGCTCCGCCGTAGGCAACGCGGAAGCCGGTGATGACCTCGTCGAAGATAAGCAGCGCCCCCGCCTTGCGGGTGAGCTGCCTCAGGCCCTTTAGAAAGCCGGGCCTGGGCGGCACCACTCCCATGTTGGCGGCCACCGGCTCGATGATGACCGCGGCTATCTTGGCGCTGTACTTATGAAACAGCCTCTCGACCGCCGCCAGGTCGTTGTAGGGCGCCACCAGCGTAGTGCGCGCATAGGCCAGGGGGACACCGGGACATACGGGCAAGCCGAGAGTCAGGCTCCCTGACCCGGCCTTCGCCAGGAGGCCGTCGGAGTGCCCGTGGTAACCGCCGGCGAATTTCAGCACCAGCTCGCGTCCGGTGAATGCGCGCGCCACCCGAAGGGCGCTCATGGTGGCCTCGGTCCCGGAGTTCACGAAACGCAGCATCTCGAGAGATGGCATGGCCTGGTTGATGTGCCGGGCCAACTCAGTCTCCAGCGCTGTCGGCGCGCCAAAGCTGGTGCCCCTGGAGGCGGCATCCTGGACCGCTGCCACCACCCAGGGATGGGCATGACCCAGGATGAGCGCCCCCCAGGAGCAGACATAGTCCAGGAACACGTTGCCGTCCTCATCGTAGAGACGGGGACCGGCGCCCCTCTGTATGAAAGGTGGAGACCCTCCCACCGCCTTGAAAGCCCGCACCGGGCTGTCCACTCCACCGGGCAGGAACACTCGGGCCTCGGAGAACAGCTTCTTTGAGACTTTCCTTTTCATGTCGCCTCTTACACGAACCAAATTCAAATTTCAAAACTCGAATGCCTGGCCCACAATTGTACATCTGTCATTGCGAGCGAAGCGAAGCAATCTCCTCCTCCGTCATTCTGAGGCCATCCGCCGTAGGCGAAGGCCGAAGAATCTCCCAGGCATGCCCGTGCTCAGGGCAGGCTCCGCAAAGGATCTCGGAGTGGTGGGGTCTATTTGTGCTACACTAACTCCACCCAGAGATTCTTCGTCGCTTCGCTCCTCAGAATGACATTTAAGGCAAGCCCCCCTTGACGGGAGAGGGTTAGAGTGACCTATGCCTTGAGCCACCGGGCCGCGTCTTTAGCATAATAGGTAATAATTATGTCCGCGCCGGCCCGCTTGATGGCGGTGAGCACTTCCAGCGCCACTTGTTTCTCATCCAGACAACCTTGCCGCACCGCCGCCTTTATCATGGCATACTCCCCGCTCACGCTGTAGGCCGCCAGTGGCCCAGGGAAGGACTCCCTCACCCGCCGGATAATATCAAGGTAGGCCAGGGCCGGCTTCACCATCACGATGTCCGCCCCTTCGGCAAGGTCCAACTCCACCTCCCGCAACGCCTCCTCAGCGTTGGCCGCATCCATCTGATAGGAGCGGCGGTCGCCGAACTGGGGCGCCGACTGCACGGCCTCACGGAATGGTGCGTAGAAGCCTGAGGCGTATTTGGCGGCATAGGACAGGATGGCCACCATGGGGAACCCCTTTTCGTCCAGGGCAGATCGTATGGCCCCCACCCGCCCGTCCATCATATCCGACGGAGCCACGATATCCGCCCCCGCCTCGGCGTAGCATACCGCCGCCCGGGATAGCAGCTCCAGGGTGGCATCGTTGTCCACGTAGCGGTCTCGCACTACCCCGCAGTGTCCGTGGCTGGTGTACTCGCAAAGGCAGACGTCCGCCATTACCACCAGCTCGGGCGCCGCCTTCTTTATGGCTCGGATAGCTCGCGGCACGGGCCCTTTCGAGTCCCAGGCTCCTGAGCCGATCTCGTCCTTACTCTCTGGGAGTCCGAAGAGGATGACTGCTGGTATCCCCAGCTTTGCAACCTCCTCCGCCTCCCGGGCCAGCATGTCCGCCGAGAGGTGATAGCAGTCGGGCATGGACGCCAGCTCACGCTTCACACGCCTGCCGGGGACGGTGAAGAGCGGATAGACCAGGTTGTCCACGGAGAGCCGGGTCTCGCGGACCATCCGCCTCAGGGTCGCCGTCCGTCTCAGCCGGCGCAAACGCAGTTCAGGAAACATAGTCTCCCTCCACAAAAACCTTCCTGTCATTGCGAGCCCCGCTTAATCGGGGCGAAGCAATCCGCCGCTTTCTCGCTCCCCTGGAGGGGGCTTTGCCCCAAAAGTACCGTCCCTGTGTCATTCTTCTGAACGAAGTGAAGAATCTCGGAGCGGTGGGGCCTGTTTGTGCATTACTAATCCCACCAGAGATTCTTCGTCGCTTCGCTCCTCAGAATGACATTTAAGGCAAGGCCCGTCAAGGGAGAGGGAACATCACGGACTGCTTTGGTCATTCGGATTCAGGATTTCGGATTTGCCTTATTATAGTATTCCACTATGGCCCGCACCAGACCGGGCATGGTATGCTCGCGAGCCATGATATCCACCTTGAGCCCTAGCTCGCGGGCCGTGGCAGCCGTTACCGGGCCGATGCAGGCCACCTTTACCCCCTTCAGTCCCGACAGGCCGGAACCGCCCAGGAGACCGACCAGACCGCGCACTGTGGAGGAGCTGGTGAAGGTAACCATGTCTATCTCACCCTCCTCCAGCAGCCTCTTTACCCGGGTTGCCCCTTCGCTGGCTGAGACCGTCCGGTAGGCGGCCACCTGGTCGGTCTGCACTCCTGCTCTGCCCAGCCCCGTCACCATTTCGTCAGATACCCCCTCCGCCCGCACCAGGAGGACCCGTTCACCGCGCGCCTTTTCCTTCAGGCCATCGAGAATGGCCTCGGTGGTATACTCCGCCGGGACATAGTCGGCCTTAAGCCCGTGATTCTCAAGGCCCGCGGCCGTGGCCGGGCCGATGGCGCAAAGTCTGAGCCCTCGCAAGGCGCGGACATCCCGCTGCTGCCGGGAGAGAGCGGTGAAGAGAGCCTCCACCGCGTTGATGCTGGTGAACACGAGCCAGGTGTAGCTCTCCAGCCTGGCAATGGCCTGAGCCAGACCCTTTTCGTCTGCGGGCTCGATGGCAATGGCCGGCACCTCCAGCGGCTCCGCCCCTTGCTGTGATAGAAGGCGGCACAGGGTGCTGGCCTGCTGCCGGGAGCGGGTAACCAGGATGCGCTTTCCGAATAGCGGACGGTTATCGAACCACCGGAGCTTATCTCTCAACCGCACCACCCGGCCGATGACCGTAACCGCCGGCGGCCGCAGCTCCGCCTTTTCGGCTTTAGCCACGATGTTGCCGAGTGTCCCCACCAGCGTCCTCTGGCGGGGTCCGGTTCCCTGCTCCACAATAGCCACCGGCGTCCTTGATGGAAGCCCGCCGGATACCAGTTTCTCCACTATCGGCGCCAGATTCTGTACCCCCATCATCAACACCAGGGTTCCTCCACCGGCCAGCTTGCTCCAGTCCAGCCTGGATATCTCCCTGGAAGGGTCCTCGTGGCCGGTGACCACCGTGAATGAGGAGGCCAGACGGCGGTGAGTGACGGGGATGCCCGCGTAGGCAGGGGCCGCCACGGCGGCGCTCACCCCGGGGACTATTTCAAAAGGCAGCCCGGCATCCACCAGGGCCTCCGCCTCCTCCCCTCCCCGCCCGAAGACGAAGGGGTCGCCGCCTTTTAGTCGAATCACCATCTTCCCCTCGCGGGCCTTCTGCACCAGCAGGCGGTTGATCTCCGCCTGCCCCATCGCATGGCGTCCGGGCGACTTGCCCACATAGAGCCGCTCGGCCTCAGGCCTCGCCTTGTCGAGCAGGCTCTCGCTCAGCAGGCGGTCATAGACTACCACGTCTGCCCCGGCCAGGAGTTCCAGACCCTTGACAGTAATGAGGCCTGGGTCCCCTGGCCCGGCCCCTACCAGATATACTTTTCCTTTTTCTATCAAACCTTCACCAGTCCCAGTATCTTCTTCGCCAGGGCGGCACCTATTTCCTCCGCCTCGGCAGCCGGTCCTGCCCCCTCAGCGAAAACCGGGCTTGCCCCTTCGGAAGGCAGGAACATCCCCTTGAGAAACAACCTTCCCTCGCTCACCGTCGCATGGGCAGCGATAGGAGCCCGGCATCCACCACCCAGGTCGCGGAGGAAGGCGCGCTCGGCATCCATCGCATGGCGCGTCGCTTCGTCCTCCAGCGGTGACACCATTCGGACCATGTCCGCACAGCTGCTCAGAGTCTCGATGACCAACGCCCCCTGACCCACCGCCGGAAGGAACATCTCCAGGGGCAAGTGTTCCGTTACCCTGTCCTCCCAACCCAGGCGGTGCATCGCCGCCGCCGCCATGATGACCCCATCCACATCACCGGAGTAGGTCTTCCTGAGCCGGGTGTCAATATTGCCCCGTATCGGCACCACGCGGAGGTCGGAGCGGATAGACGCTACCTGCGCCTTCCTCCGGGGGCTTCCCGTGCCTATCCGGGCGCCCGGCGGCAGCTCTCTCAGCCGCTGGCCGCTGCGGCTCACCAGCACATCGCGGGCATCTCCCCTCTTGAGGACGGCAGCCAGCACAAACCCGGGGGACAACCGGGTGGGGATATCCTTCAGGCTATGCACAGCCAGGTCTACGGTGCCCGCCTGCAGGGCCTCCTCAAGTTCCTTGGCGAAAACGCCTTCACCCAGGGGTAGGGGTGAGGTGGATGGGCGGTCTCCCGAGGATGGGCGGTCTCCCGAGGTCTTGACTACCTGCACGGCAAACTCCACCTGCGGGTAATGGCCCTGGAGCTCGTCCACCACCAACCCTGTCTGCGCCAGGGCAAGCTGGCTTCCCCGGGAACCAATGCGAACCAATTTCTTCATCTTCAGGAGATTGCTGAAATAGTCCTGTTCAATATCTCTCCCCCTTTGGAAAATGGGGATCAAGGGGGATTTCCAGTTATGTAATCCCTCTCAATCTCCCCTTCGACAAGCTCAGGGCAGGCTCTGAGTAATTTGGCGAAGGGCTCGCAGTGACAGCAACATTATGAGG
>JAENJB010000196.1 GCA_016844565.1 Dehalococcoidia bacterium | reverse complement strand
GAGTAGCGGCGTATCGATCGTATGTGCCCTGCTGACCGAATCGAACGGGTGCCTGAGGAGCAGGTCCACCAGCACGAAGGGATATTTCGCCTGCGCCACGGCGGTCATGCTGTCATAGGGCGTCACTAGGACAACCGCCGCGAGCGGACGCTGCGAGGCGAGGTAGGTGGCCACGCCCGAGCCCAGGCTGCGTCCCATTGCGACGATGCGCTGCCGGTCCACGGCGGGCCGCGAAGCGACCAGGTCGTAGATCGCCAGGGCGTCGCTGAACAGCGCGGTCTCACTGGGATTCCCGTCGCTTCTCCCGTAGCCCCGATAGTTGAACAGCGCGAAGGAGATGCCGCGCAATTCGTTCGCCTCCAGCGCCAACCCGGACACCTCTTCAGCGTTGCCCCCGAAGTAGATCAGCGCCGGGGCCTTGGGCACGTCGCTGTTACGCACGAACCAGCCGTGGAGCCGATGACCGTCGGCGGTCGTCAGCGCGATTTCCTCGGCATCGGGACGCACCTTGTGCACGATGCTACGCATGTCGTCGTCGAGCGGCTGCGGGAAAAAGATCATCCGGTCCTGCGCCGCGTACAGGTACACTTGGAGCAACACGAGCACGGCGAGCGCGATGCGCAGCGCGGAAAAGCCAAGCCGTCTCCAGAGCGGCCTGGGGGCACCCTCTCTCACCGGGTCTCGCGCCCGTCGACGCGCCGACTACTCAGGCTTCCTGCCGTCATTCGGGGCATTCCGAGAGGATTACCTGGTCAGCCTTGTTTGGTTGCACATGTGTTATCAAATCGGACCCGTTGCCATTTTTATACAATAAGCCAAGCCTGACCCCGTGCTCCTTTCAGAAATGTCGGTTAATTAGACCATTGAAGGCTTGCCGCTGTCATCTTTCTCTATCGCTGGTGATTCGTGACTGGTGTAGCGTGACTCGTGACTCGTTGTTGCTTTGTGTACCCCTCAAGTACCCGTCAAGCGTACCCCTCAAGGGGGTATGGAAAAGAAGGTATTGAGAAGAAGGGGTATTGAGAAGAATTCATCGGCGGTTTCGTTCGCCTTTGAAACTTCCGGGGCGGCGGCCAAATGCGCCTCCAGCCCGCCGGGTTCATCTTTCATGTAGATTTCCACCGCCGGATAGTCGATTCCGTAGAGAGCGGACGCATCGAGCCCGGCCAGGCGCAGTACATTAGCCCAGCAAGGGCATGCCGGCCTTGAAGCGGGACTCCATTAGTTTGGCCAAGGCCAACTTCTGTACGCGTTCAGTAGACTCACCATGCCCCATGGTAAGGGCATCCCGCAAGTACTTCTGGATAGGCATCTCCCTCATCACGCCATAGCCGCCAAAAATACGCAGAGTGGTGAGGCAGATCTTCTGGGAAGCTTCGGTGCAGAAGATGTGGGTGGCCCGGCTGAGCGCTCGGTCAGCCCCCTTCTGCGTATCCGCCCAGGCAGCGCGCCACAACAGGGCTCTGCCTGCCTCAATCAGTGTATAGCACTCCGCCAGGTCCTGAGCCACCGACTGGTGCTGAATGATGATCTTGCCTCCCTGGCGCCGTCCTCCGGCGTAGGCCACCGCCGCGTCCAGGGCGGCCCGGGCAACAGCCATTTGGTGTGCCGGCACCTCGATCATACGCCCGCCGCGTGCCACCCCGGGGTTCAGGTACCCTTCCTTGCCACCCAGCAGATTCTCCACCGGCACCTCAACGTTCTCCAGGATGATCTCCGATTGGGGATAAGCTCGCCAGCCTATTTTGTCGTGGATAGCACCGATGCTGACCCCTGGCGTGTCCCGCGGTATTACCATGTAGCTGACCCCCTTGGACACGGGCGCTGAAGGATCGGTGCGCACGCGAAAAATGTACAGCGAGGCCGTGGGCCCGTGAGAGATGAAGTGTTTCCTGCCATTGATCACGTAGCGGTCGCCTTTGCGTTTGGCGCTGGTCATGATCCCCTCACCTGGCGGAGCGTCATAGTACCCGGTGTCTTTGTCAGCACCCGCTCCAGGCTCGGTGCCCGGCGTGGCCAGCAGGTAGGTGTCATTGTCCCGGATCAGCGGAAGGAATCGTTCCTTCTGCTCTTCGGTGCCTCCGGCGATGATGTAGCGGCAGGCAGTCCAGTTCTTGGAGAAGATCTTGGAGCAACTCACATCGACATAGGCCAGCTCATCGATGACGGCTAACTGGGTAATGGCGTCGGCGCCGATGCCGCCCCATTCCGGAGGAAGCGTCAGAGTCCGCAACCCCAGCTTGGACCCCTTTTTCACCAGTTCCCAGGGGAAGTTCTCCTTGGCGCTGGCCAGGTCCAGGCTCATCGCGATGGGCTGAATCTCATTGCGCGCAAACTCGCATGCCAGGTTCTGAATCGCCCGTTGTTCCTCGGTAAGCTCAAAATCCATCTTGTTTTCCTCCCTGACTGACGAGACGCTCACTGCCTCTGGTGGGCAGAGGCACCTCAGACTCAATTAACTCAATTCAGGGTCTAAGGCGTCCGGCGAATGCTGAGACTTGCCCCATCACTCGACCTTCAGGCCGACCGCCTTCACCATCCTGGCGTTCTTGACCATCGAGTCTTGCACCACCTTCCGGAATTCTTCCGGCGTTCCGATGACGATTTCCGTCGCCTGAACGGCGAGCGCGCTTTTTACCTCGGGCAAATTCA
>JAENJB010000047.1 GCA_016844565.1 Dehalococcoidia bacterium | reverse complement strand
GGGTTTGGGAACATCAGGAAGAGAATCATGTAGCTGAGGCCGAACGCCACCGCTGGGACGGCGTAGGGGATGAAGACCAGGTTGTCGAGGAGGCGTCCACCCTTCACCCGCATCCTGATGACCACCCAGGAGATGATGGTTGCCAGGACCATGCCGCCCACGCTGACCAAGACGGACAGTATAGCGGTATTCCTCAAGATGAGGGTAATGTCTCTGCGGTTGATGATCGACGCGTAGTTGGCCCAGGTGATCGTGCCCAGAGCCTCCCGCGAGGGCACTTGATAGAAAGGCAACAGAGAGGCCCACAGGAGGACGAGGAACGGCAGTATGGCCGAAACAGCGAGAAAGAAGAAGACGAATCCCGCCGCCAGAGGGCGCCACTGTCCCAGGTCCATGAGCCGGGGTCGATACCCCTTGCCTGTTATGGTGGCGTAGCGCTCCGCCCTCGACATGGCCTTCTGATAAAGGAGCAATCCGATGAAGCAGAAGAAAATCAGTACCAGGCTGAAGACGAAGGCCTCCCCGTAGAGAGGGGGATTGTACTCCCTGATGGCGAAGAACACGTTGGTGCTGAAGACCATCACCCCTTGACCGGCCCCCATGAGGAGCGGCACCTCGAAGGCCTCCAGGCCGCGGACGAACTGCAAGAGGGCGATGCCCGCCAGAGCCGGCGTCATCAACCTGAAGGTGACGCGGAGCAGGGTGACGGCCTTGCCGGCCCCGGAGGTGTAGGCCGCCTCCTCCAGAGACGGGTCCATAGCCCTGAGAGAAGCTCCCAGCAGCAGGAAGGTAAGTGGCGACATGGACAGGCCCTCCACCCAGAACATGGCTGGCACTGAGTAGGAATTGAAAATGGGGTCGGTGAAACCAAAGAAGAACCAGGCCTTGTTGAGGATGCCGATGGTGGGGCTCAGGAGCAGTATCCAGGCGAAGGCCTTGATCATGCTGGGCATAACCAGCGGAATGTACATGAGTCCGTAGATGACGTTCCGGTAGGGGGTGTTGGTCCGCTCCACGAGAAAGGCGATGGTGCCCCCGAAGACGAAGGCCACCAGCATTGAGCCGAAGGCGAAGTAGAAGCTGTTCCCCAGCATGCCCAGGCTCCTGGGGTCGGCGTAGGCTGCGCGGAAGTTCTTGAGGGTGAAGTTGTCCACGCTGAGGTCGAGGAGGTTGCCCAGAGTGACTTCTTTGAAGCTATCCCAGAGCAGGAACAGCAGGGGGACAACCGCCAGCGCAACCACGAGCGCACTGATAAGGACCAGTGCCGCTTTCCCCGGGTTGACGAACGGGAACCATGCCCTCCGTCCGAGGGTGAGTCCGCGGAGCAAGTTGTCCCCCTATCTTAACGAGGTGCTGGGCGATCAGGGGTACTAACGGCGCAGCAGGTCTTTCGTCCAGAAGTCCACAGCCTTGATGTTGTTCTCCGCCGTCATGAGCTCGGGGGGCAGAGGAACGAGGGTCACTCCCCACCGCTTCAGTTCGGCGCCGACCTTGGCCTTCTGGGCAGCCACCGGGTCGAAGACCATAGCTACTACCGTCTCTGAGTGCGCCAGAGCCCCCTCGCTGGAGGTGAAGAAGTCTGCCAGCAGCCTGGCGGCATTGGGGTGAGGCGCGTTCTTTACTATGCCGATGGAAGTATTGCTCGCAGGGGTCTTCTCCAGGGCGGCGATGCCCAGGGGCGCCCCCTTCCAGATGAGCTGTATCGTTGACTTAAGGGAGACCCACATGAAGAGGCCCACCTCGCCGGCGGCCAAGGAGCCGAGCGGCTCCGTGTAGCCGGTGACGATCCTGGGTTTGGCTTTGGCGACCACCTCTCTCCAGTAGGCGAAGGACTTGTCCCAATCGAGATTCCCGCCCTCGCCGAAGATGTAGGCGGTGGCTATCGGGGTATCGCGGCCCGAAGTGGATATCATCGCTTTACCCGCCCACTTCGCATCTTTGAGGTCGTTGTAGGTCTTCGGCGACTCGGCGAGCGTGACGACTTTGGTATTGTAGACGGGCGCGCGGCCCTGGGTATCTATGTTCCGAATAATCTTGCTGTTGGGCTGATGGTCCCATCCCCGGGTGTTCGGCCACTCATACTCCTGGAGCAGGCCGCCGGTTATAGCCGAGGTGATGTCCACGTCGGGGAAGATGACCACGTCCACGCTGCGCCGCCCCACCTTGGCTTCCTCACTCATGCGGGCGATGGCTTCCGAGGCGGTGGAAGCTTCCCAGACAATGAGCTTGATACCGGGGTACTTTGCCTTCCAGGCCGTCTCAAAAGCGTTGCCCGGAGCGGCCCAGGTGTGAGTCCAGAAGCTGACCTCACCCTCTTTCTTAGCGGCCTCCATGAGCTGCTGCTCCGCTGTTAGCTGCGGGGCCGAAGGAGTGGGGGTGGTCGTCCCCGGCTTCTGCGGAGCAACTGGCGCCGTCTCTTTCGGCGCCGCGCAGGCGGAGACAAGAACGCTTATCAGCAAACCAAACACTACAACAAGAAAACCGAACCTCTTCATCGCTTCTCCTTTTTCGCCCTTCATGGCGTAAGCCGGCTGCCACTGATATATATAACGAATCACGCGCAGGAATGTTAGCAGTCTGGCGTAAGCATACACTTTCGAGGCGGGCGAAGCAACCCGCCGTGTACCCTCTCCCTTGACGGGAGAGGGTTAGGGAGAGGGTGTGGTCCCGCTCATGCTACCCCTCTCTCTCAACGCCCGCAGCACCTTTTCCGGTGTCAGCGGCAGCTCACGCAGGCGAACACCTACAGCATCGTAGATGGCGTTGGCAATGGCAGGCGCCACCGGCAGGCTGGCCGGCTCGGCAATCCCCTTGGCTCCGAAGGGGCCGTAGTGGGAGGGAAACTCCACAATGTCGGTCTTGACCTGCAAAGCATCCGCCGCGGTTGGCATTTTGTAGTCCGTGAAGCCGGAGACCAGGGTGCGCCCGTCTTTCAGGCGCACCTCCTCGCTCAGCGCGTATCCCAGTCCCAGTACCACCGCGCCATCGATCTGCCCCTCCACATTGCCGCGGTGTAGCGCCCGCCCGACATCGTGGCAGGCGAAATACTCGAGCACGCGCACCCTTCCCGTCTGCGGGTCCACCTCCACCTTCACCGCCTGGGTGCCCTGGGGCGACCCGTCAAGGACCTCCCCGTGGGGGCCGTGGGCAGCGGCCTCGCCAGCCAGATACCGGTACCACTCCCTGCGCCTGACTCTCCCCGTCGCCTGGATGAGGCTGCCTCGCGACTTGAGAGCATAGCCGGCGAGCTCGACGATGGAGACTGACTTCTCCGGCTGCCCGCCGGCGTGGATGCGGCCCTCCCGGGCGGTCATCCCCTCCGGACCGACGCCGAGCTTCTCCGCCGCCAGCTCGAAGAGCTGCTCCCGGGCGGACTCGGCGGCCAGTCTGACGGTGTTGCCGACTCGATAGGTGGTCCGGCTGCCCCCGACGCTTGTCTCGAAGGGAGTGGCGTCCGTGTCGCTGCCGAAGACCGATACCGCCTCGTAGGGTACACCCAGCACCTCCGCGACAATCTGGGACAGGATGGTGTGGGGGCCGCCACCCTGCTCCGGGGCGCCGGTTATGAGCACCACCGTCCCGTCCTCGTTTATCTTGACGGCCGCGCTGGATGGCGTGATCTGCTTGATGTTGACCCCATCCCAGATGAGTGAGGCGACGCCCCACCCCTGGTTGGGGCCTTTCTGCGCCCCGGCCAGGAACCGGCCGGTGCGGCGCAGGGTCTCCTTGATGCCCGGCGCAATCACCACCGTGCCCCTGGACATGACGTCCCCCTCATCCAGAGAGTTCCGGAGACGGAACTCGACCGGCGATATCCCCAGCTTGCGCGCCACCATGTCCAGGTGGGACTCGACGGCGAAGCAGGGCTGGGGCCCGCCCGGGCCGCGCATGTGTCCCCGTGGGGTGTTGTTGGTATACACGCGATGGGCGGTGAACTGCACGTTCGGAATCTTATAAGGGCCCAGGAAAAGGTCGAGGCGGCCGGGGGACAGCCCCATCAGGTCGCAGTAGGCCCCGGTATCGTAGATGATCTCCCCCTGGAGGGCGACCAGCCTGCCGTCGTTCCTGGCGCCGACCTTGAGGCGGCACACGCTGGCCTGGCGCATGTAGGTGGCGGTCAGCTCCTCCTGCCGGGTCAGGCTGATCTTGACCGGCTGCGCCGCCTTCATCGCCAGCAGGACGCAGATGGGCTCCATCTGGACCGTGCCCTTGCCCCCGTAGTCGCCGCCGACCGCCGGGGCGATGACGCGCAGCCGCGACATCGGTAGTCCCAGCGCCCTGGCGACGCCGGAGCGGATGGTGAAAGCGGCCTTGGTGGTGCACCACAGGGTAATCTTCCCCGAGGCGTCGGGCGCCGCCAATGCCTCATGCGGCTCGATAAAACCGTGGTGGACCACCTGGGTGCGGTAGGTGTCCTCGTGCAGCACGTCGCACTGGTCCCAGGCCCCCTCAACTTCCCCCACGCGGAGTTCGGTACGCAGCAGGGTATTCCCCTGCCCGAAGATGCGGCCCTCCGTCTTATAGGTGGACAGCGCCTCGTGAATGATAGGTGCGCCGGGCCTCATGGCCTCCTCGACGTCGAAGACCGCGGGGAGTTCATCGTAGTCAACTCGAATCAGGGCCAAGGCAGCCTCAGCTGTCTCCCGGTCGACGGCGGCCACGGCGGCCACCGGATCCCCGGCATAGCACACCTTATCCCATGCCAGCACCGGCCGGTCGCTGATCCAGCGCCCGATGCGGACATGGGGGGTATCCCGATGGGTGACCACAGCCCTGACGCCCGGCAGCTTCTCGGCCTGAGCGGTGTCGATGCCCCTGATGCGGGCATGGGGGAAATGACTGCGGAGGATGAGTCCGACTAGGAGGTCGGGGAAGCTGAAATCGCCGGTAAACTTCGCCTTTCCGGCCGCCAGGTCCTCGACACCCTTCCGGACCGGGCTCTGCCCGACTATGGACAGCTTCTCTTCGGTGACGAGCAGTGGGGTATGCGGCTTGGCCACGGCGGCGCCTCCCCTCATCGAACTCTGCGGGAAGTTTATACCACTTCGCGCGGCAGGCGCAAGAGCCGGCGGACGAGTTCCCTGCGGACGTCAGCAGATACTTGCCGGGAAGCGCCCACTACCAATACTCTGAAAATAATGCGTCCATCCTCTGTCATTGCGAGCCCATTGGCAATCGCCAAGGGCGAAGCAATCTCTACGCCCCTAGTCCTGTTGAGATTGCTTCGTCGTCCCGATTGCATCGGGCTTCCTCGCAATGACAGACGCCGAGGTGCCGTATACCTTCTAAGCCAGATGATGCGCGCGGCGGAACCGCTGTTTTTGCCATTCATCGAGGGTGCTGATGACCTCAGCATCCTTAACGTCGGGCCAGAGAACGTAGTGGTCGGCCACCGCGAAGGGGGCATCGGGCTCCCCGACCACGCAAGCGATGACCTTCTCCGCGACCTTCTCCACCTGTTCCTTCGCGGACGCTGAAGCGCATGGCACAGCCACCACTATCTCCCAGGGGTACCGTTGACGCACCGAGCTAACAGCGGCCAACATGGTTATCCCTGAAGCGAGGCCGTCATCAACGATGATGGCCGTCTGGCGATGAAGGCTCACCGGCAGGCGGTTCCCCTTGTACAGAAGGCTGCGCCGCTTCACCTCCGCCCTCACCCGCTCGGCTTCACTCTCGATCTGCTGCTTATCCAGGCCGGTCGTTCTTACCAGGTCATCGAGCAGAAGCATCGTGCCGTCGTCGGTAATGGCGCCGAAACCTGATTCGGGGTGAAGTGGCATGGGTATCCTGCGGGAGACGACCACGTCCAGATCGGCATTCAGCGCACGGGCGATTTCGGCCGCCACCGGCACGCCCCCGTTCGGGATGGCCATTACAACCACCGGCAGGCGGGCATAGGCACTCAGTTTGACTGCCAGTTGCCTGCCGGCGTCAGCGCGGTCCTCGAAGCTCGGTTTCCAGTCTGCTGATCGCATGAGGTTCATCCCGGGCCTATTTTAGGGCAATTCATTGCGAATGAACAGACCCCGTCTTGTCTGAAAGGCGCGCTCGCTGTAGAATCGGCTACCATCAGAAGAACCTGATTTTGGGTTAGTCATTTGTCGTGCGGGGATTCGGCTCAAAGGAGGGAACATATGGCACAGCAAGACAAAGCGAAACGGGCTAATATATCAGGCGCCCCGGCGGGTGCGATGTGGTTCGCTGGCTGGCTGTTCACCATCGCCTTCACCCAGCCGGTATGGTGGAAGATACTGCTCGGGTTGGTAATCTGGCCGTACTACCTGGGCGTAGCCGTGAGGTGAATTGCCAGACACATACTGGCGCACTCGGCCATTCCTGAACTGCTTAACATTCAGTCGATGAGAGGACAAGCCAAGCCATACCAGGTACGACATCTCTTGCGCCTGGTTGAATGCTATGACCTGGTATTGGAGGAGCAGGGATGACTGAGTATCACATCAACATCTTCTACAGCAAGGAAGACGGCGGGTACATCGCTGACATACCCGACCTCATCTCTTGCTCTGCTTTCGGCGAGACTCCAGAAGAGGCCCTTGCCGAGTTGGGACGGGCGAAGGCGGCCTGGCTCCAGGCAGCGCGGGAGGCTGGCAAGCCGATACCACGTCCCCGATACCGCCCGGCGATCTACCAGGCAGTTGGGTAGCTAAACAGTTCTGCAGCGTCGGCTTCTCCCTTGTCCCTCAATGTGGAGGGTGGAGGACGGTGATCTCCCCGGCTACCTCTGGCTCATCCATGCGGTCGGCCCACGAGGTCCGCTTCAGAGTTCCATGAACTCTCCTGCCGTCAATGCAGCCTGCTTAATGATTACCCGTACCGTGCCTTCCGGCGTGGTCCCCCGGATGATGAGGAAGCAATTGAATCATAATCACTACTGTCCCAGGGAAGAGCACTCAGGCGGCCGCGGATAGGAATTGTTATCAACCGTAGACTGCTGCTAGAATGCCTGCAGCGCTCCGGGTGATATGTTTGAAGGGAGGAGTGACATGCTGGAGAAAGAGTCCATCACCGCCGACATCCTGGTAATCGGCTCCGGGATCGCCGGGATGATGGCTGCCATCGAGGCCCGGAGGCAGGGCGCCCGCGTGGCGGTGGCCACCAAAGGCCGGTTCGGCAAGGAATCGTCAACGGCCATGGCCCGCACCTTCCGGACCTATCACGGAGAGGAGATAAGAGGCGGCGAGATTCCCGGCTACGAGGATGTGCCGGGCAAGTACATCGAGGACATGCCCCTGGTGCACGCCATCATCGCCGAGGCGGAGGACCGGATTCAGGACCTCATCAAGCTCGGCGTGCCCATGGTGCACAGACCGGGCCACGGGAACTACGAGAAGATGCCTCTCTGGTACGTCGAGGGCGGCGACCGGGCCCACGGCGGGGCCATCGTGCTGGATGTCCTGGCCCCGGTGGCCAGACAGATGGGGGTCGAGGTGGTGGAGCAGTGCCACATCGTGAGCCTGCTCACGGACGAGGGTATGATAGCCGGGGCTTCGGGCTTGCTTGGGGATGGGAAGTGGGTTTCCATCCGCGCCAGGGCGGTCATTCTGGCCACCGGAGGCGCGGCTGGCATGTCCGAGGTGGCCTCGGCCCCGCGCGAGATATCTGGGAACGGCTACGCCATGGCCCTGAAGGCCGGCATTCCCCTCAAGAACGTGGAGTTCA
>JAENJB010000046.1 GCA_016844565.1 Dehalococcoidia bacterium | reverse complement strand
GCCCCAAGGGTGCAGAATACGCCAAGAAGCTGTTTGGGAAGTAGACTAGGGGAATGCGCAGGCTTTCCTCCTGTATACATGGGGGATCTGCTTTAGAGTAGTTTGCACATTATTAGGTCTGTGGAGGTTAGGTCATGAGAAAGCTGCATCTTGTCCTGTTCCTGCTTCTCGGATTCGTGCTGGTGGCGGGCGCCTGCGCTCCGAAGGCGTCTTCTCCGTCGGCCACCCCGCCGGCGGCCAAACCGGCATCTTCTGCTCCTGCGCCGTCAATTGCTCCAGCGATGAGTGAGTGGGACAAGGTGCTGGAGGCGGCCAGGAAAGAGGGGACGATGACCCTCTATTCCACCTGGGGGGTTCAGGCGGCTGAAGTGTTGAAGGCCGAGATGGCCAAGTATGGCATAAAGGTAGAAAGCATCGGGGCGCCCTCGCCGGGAGAGCTGGAATTGAAGGTCATGAACGAGCAGAGGGCGAAGGCCTATGTGGATGATGTGTTCGTCGGTGGCTGGACCAATCAACTGAACCTTCTCAATGCCGGTTATGCCTATTCAGTTACCAGCACCCTTCCCGCTCTTGCCGAGAAGAATGTGTGGAAGAACCATCCCGGCAAGTACGATTCCACCAATAGCATATTCGCTTTTGGCACCAGCCTTACGCCGTCGGTGCTGGCCAACACCGACCTGGTGAGACCGGGAGAGATTACGTCGTGGAACGACCTGCTTGACTCCAGGTGGAGGGACCGGATGGTGATGAACGACCCGCGGACGGGCAGCGGGCCGGGCGCCTCGGGCCTCGGGGCCTGGACCATCCTGGGCGAGGACTTCTGGAAGAAGATGGCGGCCCAGCGCATCACCTTGCAGGCAAGCTATGGAGTACAGATCGACCAGTTGGTCCACGGGGAGAAGTCGGTGGGCCTTTTCCCGTCCTACTCGCGGACGGTGGCGGCCATAAGGGCCGGAGCGCCGTTGAAGATTGTCAATCTGAAGGAGGGCACCTCCATCTACGTGAATGCTGTCATGGTGGTGAAGAATGCGCCGCATCCCAACGCTTCCCTGGTGTTTCTCAACTGGCTCCTGACCAAAGAGGGGCAGATCGTCATGGGAAAAGTCCTGGAGAATTCCAGCATGAGGACGGATGTGGTGGAGGACTGGTGGAAGATCGCCGAGTTGCGTCCCGGTGCGTACACCGTGCTGGAGCCTCCCAATAACCTGGACCTGGAAACTCCCAAGAAGGGCGTGGACCTCGCCACCAAACTATTCGGGGCAAGGTAGCCTGGTGTGACGCGGGCTGACGCCCGATTTCCCGGGAAGCCTATCCAAACAGGAGTCGACTCGTTATATCTGTATACGAAGGAGGTAATGAAAATGAAGAGGTTTATTGTTCTTGGAGCCTTATTTCTGGCGCTGGTGCTGATTGTGGGGGCGTGCGCGCCCAAGGCAGCTCCGGCGCCCACGCCGGCACCGTCGCCGGCACCCGGTCAGACGGCGTCTCCGGCGCCAGCCGCGCCGCAAGGTGAATGGGACAAGATACTGGCCGCAGCCAGGAAAGAGGGCACCGTCACGATCTACAGCACAAGCGCGGTCCAACTGCGTGACGCCTCGAAGGCGGCAATGGACAAGCTGGGCATCAAAGTGGAGACCATCGGCGGCAGTGGAGGGGAGCTGGCGAATAGAATAACAACCGAGCAGCGGGCGAGGGCCAATGTGGCCGATCTGATGACCGGCGGCTACACCACCCAGGTCGAGGTGGTGCAGGCCGGGTTCGGGCAGCCGCTCGCTGTGGACCTGCCGTCTTTCGCCAACAAGGATGTGTTCAAGCTCGACCCCTTCAGATTCGATCCCACCAAGCAGGCCATCGTTTACGGCAACGGGATCACCCCTTCCATCATCGTCAACTCCGACTTGGTCAGGGAGGGCGAAATTACATCGTGGAACGACCTTCTCGACGCCAAGTACCGGGACAGGATGGTGATGACTGACCCCCGTTCTGGCACCGGGCCGGGGACATCAGGCTTCTTTGCCTGGATGACACTGGGTGAGGAATTCTGGAAGAAGATAGCCGCACAGCGGCCGAACCTGCAGGTGAACCCAGAGATTCCAACCCAGCAGACCGTCTCAGGCGAGAAACTGCTTGCCATCTTTCCTAACTTCTTGAGGGTCACGGCCGCCATCAGGGCGGGGGCGCCCCTCAGGATCGTGCACTTCAAAGAGGGCACATCCTACTATGTCACCGGAGTGGCATTGATCAAGAACGCGCCGCACCCCAACGCCGCCCTGGTCTTCCTCGACTGGATGTTCAGCAAGGAGGGGCAGGAGGCCATAGGTAGGACGGCCAATCTCTACACCCTCCGAAAGGATGTGAAGGATAGCTGGATAGCTGTTAAGGAGCTATTCCCGGAGAACTTCAAGGCGTTGGAGCCGCCCAATAACATAGACATTGAGGGCAATGCGAAGGCGGTGGAGTTCTCCAAGAAGATATTCGGGGCCCGGTAGGACAGATGAGTTGTTTAGCTTTTCATTGCGAGGAGCGTAAGCGACGAAGCAATCTAAAGTCAAGGGGTGAGATTGCTTCGCGGAGTTTATCCCTTCGGCGAACTCAGGGCAGGCTCTGAGCCAATCTGGCGAAGGGCTCGCAATGACAGAACAGATTAATAAACGCTGTCTTGATAGGGCTTGGATATTTGGATAAAAGGAGGAACACGAGATGAAAAGGCCAGTAATGCTGGGGACTTTATTCTTGGTGTTGGTACTTGTTCTGGGCGCGTGTGCACCTAAGGCAGCGCCATCGCCGTCCCCGACTCCCACGGCGCCCACGGCGCCGTCACCTGCCCCATCCCTGGGTGAGTGGGATAAGGTGCTGGAGGCAGCCAAGAAGGAAGGCACCTTGACGCTTTACAGCACATGGGCGGCGGAGGCGGGTGAGGCGATGAAAACGGGGATGAGCAAGTACGGGATAAAGCTGGAGACGATCGGAGGACAAGGTGGGGATCTGGAGTTGAAGATTGCGACGGAGCAGCGGGCGAAGGCCTACGTGGCTGATGTGTTCACCGGTGGTTGGACTAACCAGACGAACACCTCGCAAGCTGGCTTCGGGCAGCCGGTCACCTCTGCTCTGCCGTCCCTTGGGGAGAAGGATGTATGGAAAATATATCCCGGCAAGTATGATCCCACGAACAGTGTCTATGTTTCCGGCACGGGCGTTACTCCATCTGTGGTAATTAACACCGATTTGGTGAAGAAGGGTGAGATTACCGCGTGGAACGACCTGCTTGACCCCAAGTGGAGGGACAGGATAGTCATGACCGACCCGCGGACAGGGAGCGGGCCCGGGGCCTCGGGAGTCTGGGTCTTCATGCCGCTCGGCGAGGACTTTTGGAAGAAGATGGCCGCCCAGCGCATAACGATGCAGGTGAGGTACGACCTGGCAGTCAATCAGGTGGTCTACGGAGAGAAGGCGCTGGTCCTCTTCCCGGCTTTCTCGCGGACGGTGGTGGCCATACGGGCAGGGGCACCGTTACAGATAGTACATTTGAAAGAAGGTACTTCTTACTATCTGAATGGTGTAGTCATGGTTAAGAACGGGCCTCACCCCAATGCGTCGCTGGTATTCCTCAACTGGCTGTTTAGCAAGGAAGGTCAGATAGTCGTAGGTAAAGCTCTGGGGAACTACACTATAAGGAATGACGTTGTGGAGGACTGGATGAAGATTCCGGAGCTGAATGCCGGGACCTTCACCGTTATGGAGCCGCCCAACAATCTGGATCCGGAGGCCTCCAAGAAGGCTGCCGAGTTCGCCAAGAACGTCTTCGGAAAGTGAGCCGGATGGGAACAGCGGGGCCTTGCTCTTGAAACGGACGAATAGTCTCGGAAACTGAGGAATGTCGGAGCTGTGGGCCACTGCCCCTCTTTGTCATAATGACGAAGATGTGGCCCACAGCTCCTTTTGTGCCTCAATCTTCTGGAAAGGAAGAGAATGCGGTTAGAGCGCTCCACCTACCTCATGGCCTTCTTGTTTCTGGTGATTGGGGTATTGGTGCTTTATCCTCTGCTTATGATCTTCTATGGCAGCTTCCGGAGCGATGCGCCGGGAGTGCCGGGCTTCTTCACCCTGAAAGGGTATGCCGAAGCCTATTCCGATCCCAGCATCTACAAAGCCCTGGGTACCACTTTTTGGCTTGCAACCGCTAGAACACTTATTGCGTCCGCGCTTGCCGTTTTCTTCGCCTGGGTTCTGGTCCGGACGGACCTGCCGTTCAAGCGCTCGATTGAAGTGATGTTGTGGCTGCCCTTTTTCCTGCCCCTGATGCCCATGACCATGGCTTGGGTGTTGCTCTTGTCTCCTCACTACGGCCTCCTCAATAAAGCCTTGATGGAGCTGCCTTTGGTGAACGGCCCGCTGTTCAACATCTTCTCATTTGGGGGCATAATCTGGAGTCATACCTTCTTCGGCACTGCCATAAGGTTGATTATGATAGCGCCTGCTTTCAAGAGGATGGACGCTTCCCTCGAGGAATCGGCGAGGATGTGTGGGGCGGGAGGTCTGAGTAGCGTTCTCCGTATCACCGTCCCGGTGTTGTTGCCTTCCATTCTTGGAGCAACTATCCTGGGTTTCATCAAGTCCCTGGAATCGTTTGAGGTCGAGCTGATACTCGGCGTGCCCCAGGGGATATACGTGTTCACTACCAAGATATATGAGATGGTTCACTACGAGCCCGCCCGCTATCCGCCGGCCATGGCACTGACCGCCGTCTTCATGGTCATCATCTTTCTTCTCATCTTCTTTTATCGATACATGATCGGCCACAGGGAATACACTACGGTGACCGGTCGCGGCTTCAACGTCCGCACGGTGCCTCTGGGCAGGTGGAAGCCCGTGGTGCTGACCATGTTCATCGTCTATATTCTGGTGAGCACCATCCTGCCCCTCAGCGTGCTGGTGTTGGGCTCTTTCATGAGATACTTCGGCCTCTTCCGCGGCGAGTGGTTTACCTACGCCAACTGGATAAAGGTGCTGCACGATAGCGCTCTCCTGACGTCGGTGAAGAACACCTTTCTGCTGGGCATGGGTGTGGCGCTGAGTGGCATGTTGCTGTACATGGTGCTCAGCTATGTGGTGGTGCGGACCAGATATCCGGGCAGGGGGGAACTGGATTTCCTATCGTGGCTTCCCTGGTCGGTCCCCGGTCTGGTACTGGCGATGGGCATACTCTGGGCGTATGTGGGTGGCGTACGATTACCGTTTGTTCTCTATGGTACGTTGTGGCTGATGATGCTGGCCATTGTGGTGGCGCAGATGCCCATGGGCATGCGAATCATGAACGCCAGTATGATGCAGGTGGGCAAGGAACTGGAGGAGAGCGCCCGGGTGCACGGAGCCTCGTGGGCGTATTCTATGCGTCAGATTATGGTGCCATTGCTCAAGCCTGCCCTGATCTCTGTGGGCGTAATCATGTTTCAGGCAGCCATCAGAGACCTGGCGACGGTGGTCTTGCTGTATTCTCCCAAGTCACGGGTGCTCTCCACGCTGATGCTGGACTACTGGTTGGGTGGCGCCCAGGAGAGCGGGACGGTGATAGGGCTGATGATCGTGGCATTGGCGATCATGGGCGCCATCGCGGCGCAGTCGCTGGGGGCGCGGCGAGATATCGAGTAACAGCCGTCAGCACATACTTCATCCTCACCCCTTCGGCAAGCTCAGGGCAGGCTCTATCCCTCTCCCCTGGAGGGAGAGAACTAGAGAGAGGGGGAAGAATGAAAGCAAACTGGATTCTGCTGTGTTACCTATCTTAGTGACTCCTGCGTTGTCAACAGGGCCGGCCTATCTCTCTCTTTATCGCTCGGGCGAACTGGCGCGGCGGGCCGCAGCTCTTGAAGCGCGCTTGGCCTCCTGCGACATTTGTCCGCGGAAGTGCGGCGACAATCGGCTGCAAGGCGAACTCGGTTACTGCCGCTCGGGGCGTCTGCCCGTAGTCTCGTCGGTGTGCGCCCATCAGGGGGAGGAGCCTCCCATCTCGGGAAGCAGGGGGTCGGGGACCGTATTCTTCGGCAACTGCAACATGAGGTGCGTCTACTGCCAGAACCATCAGATAAGCCAGAGCTGGAAGAGGCAGAAGTCGAAGGCGATGGACTGCCATGCCCTGGCGGACAAGATGCTCTATCTCCAGAATGTCCTGGGCTGCCACAATATCAATTTCGTTTCGCCCTCGCACATGGTTCCTCAATTGGTGCGGGCGGTCCTGGAGGCTGTGCCCATGGGGCTCCGCGTGCCGCTCATATACAACAGCAGCGGCTACGACTCGCTCGCTTCTTTGAAGGAGCTGGACGGTGTAATAGATATCTACCTGCCCGACTTGAGATACTCCTCTGATACCTGGGCCGGGAAGTTCTCAGCTGCTCCGGACTATGTCGTCCATGCCAGGCAGGCTATCAAAGAGATGTACCGGCAGGTGGGTGACCTGGTGATGGACGAATTCGGCGTAACACGGCGAGGGCTGATTGTGCGCCACCTCATCCTGCCCAATGGGTTGGCGGGCAGCGAGGAGTCACTGGCATGGCTGGCCACTGAGCTTTCTCCGACGGTGACTGTGAGCATCATGTCCCAGTACTCTCCGCAGCACCGCGCGCTGCGGTATCCCCTGCTCTCGCGGACCATCTCGGCGGCGGAACACGAGGTGGTGCTTAAGCTGGTGGAAGACCTGGGGCTGGAGAACGGCTGGATGCAGGAGATGGGGGCGTCGGACAACTATCTCCCCGACTTCGAACGGGGCGGTCATCCTTTTTCCTCCGACTAGGCTCTTGCCGCCTTCACGATTCTCGCTGCACCGAGCACCGCCCGGCGCTCCTCCTTTATCGCGATGCCCGCGCTCCCCAGCAATGCTCTCAGGTCGGCTCTTATGAACCCCTGGTAGTACTTACCCTCGTAGAGGCTGACGAACCGGCGGATGAGGAATCTACCTATCCTATTTTGGGGCAAGCCGTAGTCAACGACAACTATAGTACCAGCCGGGTTGGTGACCCTGACCATCTCCTTCAGCACCTTCTCGCGGATGGACAAAGGCATATCGTGGAGGGCGAAGGAGATGCAGGAGACATCGAAACTGCGGTCCTCGAATGGCAGCTTCGTGGCATCGGCAGCCTGGAATCTCACCTTCGGGTACTTGTTCTTCCCCCTGGCTATTCTGAGCATAGCTTCGGTCAGGTCAATGCCGGTGACATCGTAACCTCTCCTGGCATAGGCAAAGGCCTGTTTCCCTGTCCCGGTGGCGACATCCAGAATCCTCGAATCAGCCGGGGCAGCGGCGAACTCCACCACATCATCCCGTAGCTTTGAGAAAGGCGCCGTCACGAAATCATAGAAGGGAGCCAGCTTGTCGAAGGCCTTCTTTGTGAGGGAGTAGTATTCCTGTTCTTCGGTTTCAGGATTTCCCATAGTGCCGCCGGTAGTAGTCCCCGGTCATCTCGAGGACCCGCTCAATTCTGCGCTTCCTTGCCTCCAGTCTCTTGGCCTCTATAACGAGGTTGACATAACGGCGCTGGCAGGACGGACGCAGTCCATCCCACATCTCGATCATAGTCTGACTTTGTCGGAGCGCTGAAGCCAGATCATCTGGTATTACTTGGTCGAGTTTCGTTTTCATAATTTATCTATGGTTCAGGTACTCTCCAGAACGCGGACCATGATGGCGGAGG
>JAENJB010000195.1 GCA_016844565.1 Dehalococcoidia bacterium | reverse complement strand
GGATTCGAGCTCCGCGGCGATCTCCGAGACATACTCTTTCTCGCCGCAGCCAAGCCCGCTGTTCTCGTCGGAAGTGCGGTGCGCGGAGGTGCCGGCCTGCTCGACTACAATGTCGCACAGGATGCTCATGCCCATCAGGTGCTGAACGCTGCGGCTATAGCTGCGGCGGGGGCATCCACCGGGTTCCCAGGAAGTGACGGGAGGCCCGGGGCTGTCGACACGCTGGCTCCTGTACAGCGCGGGCCACGAGAAGTCCGCCCCCCTAAGCTCTACCTCACACCAGCTCACCGGGCCAAGGCCAGGGCCCTCCTACCCGACGGCGGCTCCATCATCGCCCTGCACCTCGGCGCCGGATTCCCAAGCAAACAGCTGCCTCTTACCATGGTCGCCGCCGCCGCCGCCTCCCTTCGCTACCGGGACCCCCAGCGCCGCTTCGTTGTGGTTGGAGGGCCGGAGGACCAGCCCCTCGTCAACGCTTTCCGACAACACATCCCGGACGGGGTGATGAGCCTCGCGGGACAGCTCTCCCTCCTGGAAACCGCTGCTGTCCTCGAACGCAGCAGGCTGTTTATGGGTAACGACAGCGCACCAATGCACCTGGCCGCTGCCGTCGGAGTGCCCATCATCGCTTGGTTCGGTCCCTCTGAGCCCTGGAGATTTAGACCATACGGAGTGCCACACCACCTGATGGAAGTGGATCTGGATTGCCGGCCCTGTGACTACATCCACTGCATCTGGCCAGAAGGCCAGAAATACCAGTGCATGACCCGGCAGGATGTGCAGGCTATCGTCGCGGCTGCCGAGGACCTTCTCCGTATCCCCCTCCCCCCTACAGGAGCAGGGTAGGGTGAGGGCCCGTGTGCCTCCGGCATTATTTGACGCGTTAGGCTGCGCATGCTAGCGTTCAGTGACTTTGGAGCAGCAGGCTGGCTGGCGCCTGCGAGGGGAGCGAAAGCTGTGCGACCATTGCGAATGACTGCCCTCATTGCCGGCAAGCGATACGCCACAGATACTTCGAGCCTGCTTGCCTCGGGCGAGCACGAGGGCGGGTCCGACTGGGCGCCGCAGGGGAAGTTCACTTTCCTCTTTCGCACCAATGATGGCCGCTTCTTCGCGCAGCACCGCATGGGTCCATCAGGCTCCAACGTCCACAACGAGCGTTACTGGGTTGAGCCGCTGTCTGAGATAGAAGCCATACTGCTCTATTGGGAGCTTGAGGATAAGGGCCCAGGCTTCGAGGAAGCCTTTCCCGAAAAACCCCAGTAGGAACCCGTGGGATGAAGAACACGCATCAGCCGAATTCCTTGACACGTCTGCGACCCCGTGCTATCGTCCCCAAAATCCCTCAGTTGCCTGAGGTTCCTGAAGGCTCTGTTCGTCTCGTCCGGCGTCATTGTCGGCTGTCGGTTTAGACCCCAGGTGCTTTGTCCACTGCCGCCTAGGGGATTCAGGAGGCATGGGTGGCAGAAGACACCATTCTTCAACTTGACGGGATTGTCAAGCTCTTCGGCAAGGTTCGAGCCGTCGACGGCTCAAGCCTTGAGGTGAAGCGAGGCGAGATTTTCACCCTACTCGGCCCGAGCGGCTGCGGAAAGACGACCACCCTCCGGATGGTGGCCGGTTTGGAGCGCCCCGATGGCGGGCGCATCCTGTATAAGGGCCAGCCGGTCGCCGACACGCAGCGACGTGTCTTTGTTCCTCCGCATAAGCGGAACATGGGTATGGTGTTCCAGTCTTACGCCATCTGGCCCCACATGACAGTTTTCGAGAATGTCGCCTACCCTTTACGTCTACGCGGGGTCAAGGGCCCCGAGCTGCGCGATCGCGTCGATCGCGTCCTCGCTCTGGTGGGGCTTACCGGCATGGCTGAACGGCCCGCCCCGATGCTTAGCGGTGGCCAGCAGCAGCGCGTTGCCATCTGCCGCGCCCTCGTCTACGAGCCGGACCTCCTGCTGCTCGACGAGCCCTTCAGCAACCTGGATGCGAAGTTACGCAATCAGATGCGCGTCGAGGTGAAGCTTCTACAACGCCGCCTCGGTATCTCCGTTCTGTTCGTCACCCACGATCAGGTGGAGGCGCTCACCCTTTCTGATCGCATCGCCGTGATGAGCGAGGGGCACGTGGAGCAGCAAGGCACGCCTGCGGAAATGTACGATAAACCCGCAACGGCCTTCGTCCGGGACTTCCTGGGTCAGACCGTGTCAATGAAGGGCACCCTGGTCCAGCCGGCAGGCGGCAAAGTCGGTGTCTCTCTCACCAGCGGCACGGGTACCGTCGCCACGGTCTATTGCCTTGAACACTCCCTACAGGAAGTCAAGCCCGGGGAGCCCGCCTATCTCTCCATCCGCCCTGAGGACATCAACGTCATACCCAAGGCGAACGGCGTGGACAGCAGCCAGCCCAATGCTATCCCCGGTGTCATCGAGACCCTGCTCTTCGTGGGCGACCGCTTCGAAGCACGCATAGGCATCCCCAGTGGAGAGAGCATACTGCTACAGCTCCAAGGAGCGCTCAGTGGGCCGAGGGGCAGCCATCAGCGCCCGTCCCGCACGCCGCATCGAGCTCGGCATGGTCCTGATGACGCTGCTCCTCGCTGTGGTCGCCTTCCTCGTCATCTTTCCGCTCATTCAAATGGCCCTCCAGAGTTTCCAGGTTTCGAAGCCGGGTGAAGCGGTGCGGTGGGGCCTGGACGGCTGGCGGGCGGTGTTTTCGGAGAGCGCTCTACAGAAGGCCGCCTGGAACACCGTCAGCCTGGCCATCGTTCGCCAGTTCCTGGCCCTGTTTTTCGCTATCTTGATCGCGTGGCTGCTCGCCCGCACCGACGTACCTGGCGCCAAAGTCTTCGAGTTCCTGTTCTGGCTCGCCTTCTTCCTGCCGGCCCTGACCGTCACCCTCAGTTGGATCCTGCTGCTCGACCCGCAGTTCGGCCTGGTAAATCAGGGCATCAACTTAGTGCTCGGGTCCCTTGGCCTCCCTCCACTGGGTACCGATGAAGGGAAGCTCGGCGTCGGGCCCATCAATATCTATTCCTTCTGGGGCATCGTCTGGGTGCACCTCGTCGGCACCAGCATCGCCATCAAAGTCATGATCCTTACACCGGCCTTCCGGAATATGAACTCCGCCTACGAGGAGGCCTCGCGTGTCTCGGGCGC
>JAENJB010000045.1 GCA_016844565.1 Dehalococcoidia bacterium | reverse complement strand
TAGCACAGATAGGCCCCACCACCTAGAGATCCTTCGCTTCGCTCAGGATGACACCGAGACCCCACTTTTTGGGCAAAGCCCGTCCAGGGAGAGGGGATAATCCCTTCATCGGAGCTTCTTCCACTTCTGATAGTGTTTAATGTGCACGTAGAAGTAGTAGGCTATTCCTATCACTGCCAGGAGCAGGACAGTATAGCTGAAGGGGCCGAGGACGGTATGGATCTTGTTCCAGCTTGATCCGAGGAGGAAGCCGGCATAGGCCAGCCCCAGGCACCATGGGAAGGAGCCGAGGAAGGTCAGTGGCAGAAACCACTTGAACGGCATGCGGGCGATTCCGGCGGCCAGGCTGACATAGGTGCGCGCCACCGGTAGCAGGCGGGAATAGAATATAGCGGCGTTGCCATATCTGACAAACCACGTATTGGCTAGTTCGATATCGTGCTGGGTGACAAGAAAGTAGCGTCCGTATTTCTCCACCAGCGGCTGCCCGCCCTTGAGCCCGAGCCAGTAAGATACGGCGGAGCCCAGGACGCAGCCCAGGGCGCCGTATACCCCTGCCAGCAGGGTGAAAGCCGCTCCCAGGTCCTGCTCTTTGATGAGCATCCAGCCGCTCAATGGCATTATCACTTCGCTGGGGAGTGGGATGGCGGCAGACTCTACGGCCATGAGCAGCACCACCCCTGGCCATCCCATGCTGTCGTAGACGGCTCTGACGAAGGCAAAGACCGCCTCCATTAAGGCTTCCATAAGCGCTCAAGTTCAGGCCGGGTGGAATGGATGGTCAAGCTGAACGGCCTCTGAAGGCAAAGGACAGCACTTTCCTTCGGCGCACCAGCACCAGAAAGCCCCAGGTGAGGAGAGTCAGCCCGATGAGCTCGGGGATGTACACACCCGGGTTAGTGAACAAAGCCTCGATTATGCTCTGCGTCCAACCTGTCAGGTCCAATACCGGGAAGTTCCAGCCCAGGAGAGGCCACAGGAGCGTGCCAGTCGCCGTCCAAATCCTATCCTCGATGAGATGGCCCGCTACGCCGAAGGAGAGGAGAAGTCCCGACGTTGTCGGGGTCCCTCGCCGGCGGTATAGGGCAAGGCCCAGAGTGGTCAGCAGGAGAAGGAAGAGCAGGGTATGGGCATAGATGCGGCCGTTGCTGATGGTTTCCCGGAAGAAGATGTGACCGACGGGTTTGTCGATGAGGTCGGGCAGCAGTGAGCCGACCAGCACGAACCGGTAGTCCCAGTTGATCGATGGCGTGGAATTCCGGACAGTACCCGCCGATTGCCCGGCCTCAGCCTTCGCGCCTGGCGGTCCTGATTTGAGCCGGATGACCGCGCGGTGAGCGAGCCAGGCCGCGCCGAAGGTGATGCCGAGGTGTCCGAATAGCAGCATGAGAGTGGATATGATATCACAGCGGGATGAGGTTAACATCTTCCCCCTCACCTTCATCCTCTCCCTCCAGGGGAGAGGAAATACCTCCGCAATCCCCTCGCCCTTGATGGGGCTTGCCTCAAATGTCATTCTGAGGAGCGAAGCGACGAAGAATCTCTGGTGGGGTTGGTGTAGCACAGATAGGCCCCACCACCTAGAGATCCTTCGCTTCGCTCAGAGCCTGCCCTGAGTGCAACGAAGGGATGACACCGAGACCCCACTTTTTGGGCAAAGCCACCTTGATGGGAGAGGGTAAGGGTGATGGTGCCCATCCTGATTTCCTTGTCACCTTTCGGGGCGCTATAATATGAAACACTTTGGCATGTCAATACGGAGGAAACGAAGGTGAAGCTGGCGATCGCAGGTAAGGGTGGTGTGGGCAAGACAACGCTGGCCAGCATGCTGGCAAGGCTCTACAGCTCCGACGGCACGGCGGTGATAGCCATCGATGCCAACCCGGATGCCAATCTGGCGGCGGCAGTGGGGGTCTCGCCGGAAGAGGCCCGCAAGATAGTGCCGATAGTCGAGCTCAACGATCTGATCGAGGAGCGCACCGGCGCCAGGCCCGGCAGCTCCGGCACTTACTTCAGGCTCAATCCACGCGTGGATGATCTTCCCGAGAGATACGGGGGCAAGAAGGACAATGTCAGGGTCATGGTGATGGGCACGGTGAAGACGGGTGGCGGCGGCTGTATGTGTCCCGAGAGCACCATGGTGAAGAGCCTCATCACTCATCTGCTGGTGGGGCGGTCGGAGGTGGTGGTGGTCGACATGGACGCGGGAGTGGAGCACCTGGGGAGGGGCACGGCTCAGGCGGTGGACGCTTTCATAGTAGTGGTCGAGCCCGGCCAGCGGAGCTTCCAAACTGCGCAAGCGGTCAAGAAGCTGGCACAGGACCTGGGCGTGAAGAAGGTGTGGGCCGTCGGCTCCAAGACGAAGAGCGAGGCCGACCGCCAGTTCATACAGCAGAGCCTGCCCGAGTTCGAGATTCTGGGTTTTATCAACTACCATCAGGAGATTGCCCAGGCGGATGTCCAGGGCAAGAGCGCCTTTGATCTCTCTCCCGAGGCGGTGGAGGAGGTCAGGCAGATAAGAGATAAGCTGGAACAGCTGGCCGGCGAGGGAGCCAGGAAGTAGCCTCCCCATCAAATTCCAAATCCGAATTTCTAAACTCTAAACAATATCAAAATCTGAAATCCTAATGAGCAAAGCAGTGGCCCGGCGTGTCATTGCGAGGCACGAAGTGCCGAAGCAATCTCTGAGTAGCTAGGGGCGTGATGAGATTGCTTCGCCCCGATGAAGCGGGGCTCGCAATGACAGGAAGGGTACGGCTTACTCAGGGAGGTCTGAAATGGACAAGCTGACGGTCAGGGATGTGCCTGTCCGTGGCAAGAGGGTCCTGGTCAGGGTCGATTTCAACGTCCCTCTCGATAAGGAGAGAGGCGCAGTCACCGACGATACACGCATCAAGGAGTCCTTGCCGACCATCAGATATCTGATGGACAATGGCGCCAGGGTGGTGCTCATGTCTCATCTCGGGCGGCCTGATGGGAAGGTGGTGGGGTCTCTTAGGATGGGGGGAGTAGCGAAGAGGCTCTCCGAGCTGCTTGGCAAGCCGGTCAGGACGGTGGCCGACTGCATCGGTCCGGAAGTCGAGAAGGCAGTGGGCCAGCTCCAGGCGGGCGAGGTCGTGCTGCTGGAGAATATCCGTTTTCATGCCGAGGAAGAGAAGAATGATGCCGCCTTCTCTCAAGCACTCGCCCGGCTGGGGGACGTTTTCGTCAACGATGCTTTCGGCACCACCCACCGGGCCCATGCCTCTACTGTGGGCGTGACGCGCTACTTGCCCTCGGTGGCGGGATTGCTGGTGGAGAAGGAACTGAAGGCGCTGGGACAGGCTCTGGAGGAGCCGGCGCGTCCTTTCGCCGCGCTGGTGGGCGGAGCTAAGATAAGCGATAAGATGGGTGTGGTCGGCAACATACTGAAGAAACTGGACCTGTTGCTTATCGGGGGAGGTATGGCTGCTACCTTCCTGAAAGTGAAAGGACTCGAGGTGGGTGGCTCGCTGGTGGAAGTTGACCGGATAGTGTGGGCGGAGAAGATGATGCGGGAGGCCGAGGAAAGCAGGGTTCGCCTGCTCCTGCCGGTCGACTTCGTCGTCTCGGAGAAACCCGATGGCAGCGCACCGTCCCAGACGGTGCGGGCCAATGCCATACCTGCTCGCAGTCTGGTGGTGGATATCGGGCCGGAGACTGTGAAGTCGTTCTCGGCGGAGCTCAGGAAATGTAAGACGGTCCTGTGGAACGGACCGATGGGGATATTCGAGGTGCCGGGCTTTGCATCAGGCACGCGGGCCATGGCAGAACTGCTGGCCGGCCTGAACGCGACGACGATAGTGGGCGGGGGCTCTACGGCCGAGGCCGTGGTGAATATGGGGCTCAAGGACAGGATGACTCATGTGTCTACGGGGGGCGGCGCCTCCCTGACCTTTCTTGAGGGGGAGACACTGCCCGGGGTGGCTGCTCTGCAGGACAAGAAGTAGGGTTCCAGAACAGGAGAGTAGATGCAATTGGAGACGGTAAACAACAGTCTTTGCTCGGCGGTGATTCTGGGCAGGTTGAAGCTGTCCACCAAGCTGATGGGCCAGCACATGCTGTGCTATCCTTCTCTCCCGTCCACCATGGAGAAGGCGAGGGAGGAGGCCGTAAAGGGGGTGCCCGAGGGAACCGTCATCGCTGTGGACGAGCAGACGGCCGGGCGGGGGCGGTTGGAAAGGACCTGGTTTTCACCTCGCGGCAGCCTGACGTTTTCGATAGTCCTCCGTCCCCCATCTGAGGAGCATTTGCCCCAGTTGGTCATGCTGGCTTCGCTGGCAGTCGTCAACGCCATCGAGTCGGTAACCCGGCTCAGGCCGCAGATAAAATGGCCCAACGATGTGCTCATTAACGGGAAGAAGGTGTGCGGCATCCTCATTGAGAACATCTTCCGGGGCAAGGCACTCGATTTTTCCCTGGTGGGGATAGGTCTAAACGTCAACTTCTCTCCGGCCGCCATGCCGGAGATCGCCTCCACGGCCACCAGCCTTTCGGTGGAGACGGGCCAGGAGGTTAACATGCTGGAGCTGCTGTCGCAGCTTCTCCTGGAGATGGAGCGTCTTTACCTCGGTGTGAAGGCGGGGAGGAAGGTTTATGGGCCATGGCTCAAGAGGGTGGAAACAGTAGGCAAAGAGGTGAGTGTGACGTTCAGTGAGGGGGGCGCCGTGGAGAAGGGGGTCGTCGAGGCCATAGACAACGAGGGCGGGCTTATCCTGGTTTGCCCCGACGGACGGAGGATAAGGGTGGTGGCGGGGGACGTAACCTTGCAGGTCTAGATCCACCATGTCATTGCGAGGAGGCCGCCGCAGGCGGATGACGAAGCAATCCCAAGAGAGACTGATGAGATTGCTTCGCCCATGTCGGGGCTCGCAATGACAGCCTGTATGGTTCCCGGTGAAATCGGGACTCACCCAGAAACCTCTCCTGCGATGAGAGAGGGTTCTGGGTGATATTTCAAACGTCCTATTTCTTGGCTTCTAAGAGCGGCATAAAGGCCTTCAGCAGCTCAATCGGTAAGGGGAAGATTATGGTATTGGTCTTCTCCGTGCTGATTTGGGTGAGGGTCTGAAGGTAGCGCAACTGGAGGGCTCCCGGATACTCCGAAATCACCTTGGCAGCCTGGGCCAGCTTCTCCGCCGCCTGGGCTTCGCCCTCGGCATGGACTATCTTGGCCCGTCTCTCTCTCTCGGCCTCTGCCTGGGCGGCCATCGCCCGCTGCATGGTGGGAGGAAGCTCCACGTCCTTGATTTCCACCAGGCTGACCTTTACGCCCCAGGGCTCGGTCTGCTCGTCAATGGCCTTTTGCAGTCTCTGGTTGAGCTTCTCCCTCTGGGAGAGCAGTTCATCCAGTTCTGACTGCCCCAGGACGCTGCGGAGAGTGGTCTGAGCAATGAGGGAGGTAGCGCGAATGTGGTGCTCTACCTTGGTAACGGCGTCGTTCGGGCTCACCACCCTGAAGTAAACCACGGCGTTGACCTTCACGGTAACATTGTCTTTGGTGATGGCTTCCTGAGCCGGGACATCCATGGTGACCACACGGAGGTCTATCTTCTGGATTACATCTACAAAAGGTATGATCACGAACAGGCCCGGTCCCCGGGCTCCTACAAGCCTGCCCAGGCGGAACATGACGCCCCTTTCGTATTCCTTGAACACTTTGACGGACATGGCAACGAGGATCAGGGCTATGATAATCACCAAAATGACATACATGCTTTCCTCCTGCTAAGTTGACTGGGCTTTCCTCACCTTCAGCCTCAATCCCTCTGTTTGGATCACCTCCACCCACTGGCCGGGATCGACTATACCATCTTCAGCCGTGGCTGTCCATAGTTCCCCTTCCACCATGACGGTGCCCTCAGGCGCGAGCCGGGTCACTACTCGCGCTTTCTGCCCCATCAGTCCTTCCCTTCCGGTGACTGCCGGACGGTAGTGCGCCCGCACAACGGCGCTGATGACGAAGATGAAGAAGGCGGCCACGAGTGAGGCGGTAAGAGCAACGAGCCAGGGGTTTACTTGAAACATCGGAGACCTCCCACTGAAGAGAAGAAGGGAGCCGGTGACGAAGGAAGCGATTCCTCCGGCGGCCAGAATACCTTGGCTGATCACAAAGAGTTCGGCGATGAACAGGCCGAAGGCGAGCATAATGAGGAGGAGCCCGCCCCAGTAGGCATCGAGCACTCCCAGCGCATAAAAGGCCAGCAGCAGGCTGATGCCTCCGGCAACGCCTGGGAATATCATTCCGGGATTGGAGAACTCGGCGATGAGACCGATCATGGCCAGGGTGAGCAGTACATATGCGATGTTGGGGTTGCTGATGGTGTGCAGGAACTGCTCCAGTTGGCTCTGCCCTATCTCTTTGGGGAGCTTGCCAGCGGTGTTGATAGTTACCTTCTCACCGGAGCCCAGGGTGACCTCCCGGCCGTTAATCAGGGAAATTACCTCGTCAAGGCTGTCGGCCCTGAAGTCGACCAGACGGTACTGTATGGCTTCATCCACATCGTAGGACTTGCCCTCGCGGACCGCCAGCTCGGCCTTCTCCTCATCCCGCCCGCGCAGTTTGGCTATGCCTCTGATCCAGGCCGCGGTGTCCTCGGTAATCTTCCTCTCCATGGTGGGAGAAATCTGCTGCTCCCCGCTGGGGCCAATAGCCACCGGGCTGGCGGCGCCTATGCGGCTGACGGGGGCTATGGCGGCCACGTGGGATGCCATGGTGATGAAGGTCCCGGCCGAACCCGCCCAGTGGGATACATAGGTCACCACGGGAACCCTGGAATCAATGATGCGTTCGACGATCTTCTTGGTCGAATCGAGGAGCCCGCCGGGCGTGTCCAGAACGATGATCACCGCCGCAGCCTGCTGGGACTCCGCTCTGTCGATGCCCCGGTCGATATAGTCCGCTATCACCGGCACTATGGTGCCGCTCACCCGCAGGATATAGACTTCTCCCGAGGCAGCCCGGACTCCCGTCACCAGCATGGCAGGGACGAGCCAGAGGAAGAAAAGGAGAAGGGTCAGTATTCGACGCATCCGCCTCTTTCCACCAAACATTGACACATTATAGCCCAGGTAGATTCGGGACGCAAAGATAGGTCTCGTCCTGTCATTGCGAGTCCCGATTCTGCCGATTTCATGCGGCCTCCCGTATGAGTGGAACGAATCGGGACATCGGGACGAAGCAATCTCAGAACAGTGCTCCTACGAACGGACGATACTATGTTTGCACGATGGTGAGCCAGTTGTGAGAAGAGAGCACGGGATTTCTACGAAGGTCTGCAGGAGATTGCTTCGCTTCGCTCGCAATGACACGAGTGCGTTATTAGACAAACTCAGCCAATGCCTTTGAACGTACAGGTCAATTACGGTAGAATTAGCCGATTCTAAATAAGGATACGTACCGGCATGAAGATTTCGAGGTATAAGGGGGGCAAGGACCTTCTGGCGGCGGACATGGCTTCTTTCCGCCTGATAGAAAGCGCCTTCCGGCAGGCCTGCCTGAGCTGGGGCTATGAAGAGGTGCGGACACCGACCATCGAGTACTTGCACTTGTTCACCTCAGCAGGCACGCTTACTGGGATGGGTGGAGCGGGGAGAGGGTGGCATTGCGGCCGGAGGGCACTATTCCGGCGGCCCGCCTGTACATAGATAACCTGCAGGACCAGGGGCTGGCGCGGCTTTTTTACCTCATCAACACCTTCGGCTACGATGAGACCGGTCGCGAGGCCAGGGAGCGCTGGCAGGGCGGCGTTGAGCTGCTGGGCACCCCCGGCAAGGGCGGGCTTGGAGAGGTTGAACTCATCCAGATGGCAATGAGCATCCTCTCAAGGCTGAAGATAGGCAAGGTGACTGTGAAGCTATCGCATGCGGGGCTGATCAAGGCCTACCTCGATGAGCTCGGGGCGAACTGGGGGGAGAGCTCGCATCTTCTGGAGGAGCTTCTTGATGGAGAGGAGCCGGCCCTGGCGGCGGCAGCTTGCCAGCCAGAGGTGCAAAGGGCCCTCTCGCAGCTTCTCCGCCTGAAGGGCAAGAAGCATGGTTTTCTGAAGAACCTGGAGGCCTCGCTGCAACCTGTTTCGTCCGCTTTCAGAGACAACCTGAGGGATTTCATGAGGGTGGCTGAGATGCTGGACGCTCTGAAGCTGGACTACGAGATAGATATCGCCTCGGGGAGGGGCTTTGAATATTATACTGGTATCATCTTCCAGTTCCTGGCGGGCGATGTGAAGATAGGTGGTGGTGGGCGGTACGACGAGCTTATCCCCCTGCTCGGGGGCAAGAAACGGTCGGCAGCCGGATTTGCCCTCTACATCGGCCGGCTGATGGGCTATGTGATTCCAGACGTAATCGGGACTGGGCCAGGCGTTCTGGTGCAAGTAGCGTCGGAGAAGCCGGCGGTGGTAAGGAGGGGTTTCCAGGCTCAGCGACGGATTCAGGAAGCCGGCTATGTGGCGGAGATCGATCTGGGCGGGCGTAGCCAGGCGCGCTCCTGTCCGCATCGCTGGAAGCTTCTGGTGCGGGACCAGTCCCCGCTATTTCTGTTGACGGACCAGGACCGTGATACGCTGACAGGCGCAGCTACAGTGGCGGAACTTCTGAGGCTCATCCGTGGCTAGGTCGCTTCTGAGACTGGCGTTGCCCAAGGGAAGGCTCCAGGCGGGCACCGCCGCCCTGGCAGCCCGGCTGGGGTGGGACCTGGACGACTACAGCGACGGCTCGAGGCGATACCGTTTTTCGTCTAACAGGTTCCCCTATCTCCAGGGGAAGGTCTTTCACGAGAAGGATATACCGGTGCAGGTAGCCGTCGGCAACTATGACTTGGGGATATGCGGGCTGGACTGGATGGAGGAGTACCGGGTGAAGTATCCAGCCAGCGCCCTGGTCAAGGTGCGCGACCTGGGCTATGGGCAAAGCCAGGTGGTAGCGGCAGTCAGTGCGTCCGGTGGTTTCGGAGATTCGGGAGTTGTGCGCCTGGCCAGCGAGTATCCAAATGTGGCCGAAAGGCTGGCGCTGGAGTTGCGACTGAGGAGGTTTAGCATCTTCCCTCTCTGGGGAGGCGCTGAGGCCTATCCTCCCGAAAACGCCGATCTGGTGTTGATATCTCAGGGAACTTTGGAGAGGCCGCCTGAAGGGCTGCTCTCCCTCGGCACAGTCCTGTCGAGCAGTGCTTGCCTGATAGCCAACAGGGATAGCTGGGAGGCTGAAGACATGGGTGAGATACTGGGCACCCTGGAGAGGGCTCCGACCCCCCGGGGCGGGAGACCCGACGCCTTCGGGACTGAGTTAACCCGGCGGTTGGCCGGCGCACTGGCCCGCATTCCAGCGGTTGCGAGGAAGACCGGGAGGAAGGGGCCCGACTCCGCCGGGACGTTCTGGTTGGGCCTGCCCGACGGGCACCAGCAACCGCCGACGGCGCAGTTTCTGGACAAGGCCGGGGTTGGTATCGAAGGGTACTCCACGGGCAGCCGTCGCCAGAAAGTTGCCCGGGCGGGGGTGGCCTGCAAAGTAATACGTCCGCAGGATTTACCTCTTCAGGTGGCCAACGGGAACTTCGCGGCGGCTATCACGGGCCAGGACTGGCTGCGGGAGCACCGTTGCCAGTTTCCCACCAGTCCGGTGGAGGAGCTCCTTACTCTGGGATTCGGCCTGGTGAGAGTGGTGGCAGTGGTGAAAGGCGACCTTCCGGTGGCTGGCCCCGCCGAGCTTCGCCAATGGATGAAGGCCAGGGGCAAGACACCGCTGCGGATTGCTTCGGAGTATGTGAACATCGCTGATAGCTATGCCCGGGAGAACCATCTCTCTCCGTACCGCGTCATTCCCACCTGGGGGGCTACCGAGGCCTTTCTGCCCGAGGACGCCGACCTCCTCATCGAGAACACCCAGACGGGGAAGACGCTGGCCGAGCATAAGCTCAAGATTATCGATACCCTCTTCGAATCGTCGGCTTGCCTCATCGGCAACGTCGGCGCCGTCCGCCGCGAGGGCGTTCAGAGGGGGCTCTCCACTTTAGTGGAAGCGCTGCGTCGCGGCCTGAGTGAGGAGGCTCAATGAAGACCATCCGCGGCTTCGCTGCTGCCGCGAGGCTCCTCACCCGTCCCCGACGCTCCGGGGACTGGTATGAGACGCCGCCTGCCTTGAGGCGGCGCATAAAGGAAACTTTCGGGGAGGACCTTTCCGCGGAGCAATTGGTGGAGCGCATCGTGACCGATGTAAGGGAAAGGGGAGACGTCGCCCTTCGCGAGTATACCCTGAGGCTGGACAAGGTGGAGCTGGACTGTTTGGAGGTGAGCGAGAGGGAGTGGAAAGCTGCCTGCAATAAGGTGAATCGCTCCGTTCTCCGAGCGCTGGAGATGGTCGCAGAGCGTATCCGCCGCTTCTATGAGATGTCCAGAGAACATGGACCTTCTGAGTTCAGCCGTGACGGGCTTGGCCAGATGGTGCGGCCCCTGGAGAGGGTCGGCCTGTACGCGCCCGGCGGCACGGCGAGCTATCCTTCGACGGTGTTGATGACGGCGGTGCCGGCAAAGGTGGCTGGTGTCGAGGAGATTGTCCTCACCACCCCGCCTCGAAGCGACGGGTCTATCCCCGCAGCTACTCTGGCGGCCGCCCGCCTTGCCGGGGTAGCCCGGGTATTCAAGCTCGGCGGCGCTCAGGCTATCGCCGCCCTCGCCTACGGCACGGAAACGGTGTCCCGCGTGGACAAGATATGCGGGCCCGGGAATATCTTTGTGGTCCTGGCCAAGAAGCAGGTCTTCGGGCAGGTGGCCATTGATGGGCTGCATGGGCCAAGTGAGGTGGTCATCATCGCCGACGGGACGGCTGAGCCCGCTCTCTGCGCGGCTGAGATGGTGGCGCAGGCGGAGCATGATACTATGGCTTCAGCCATACTGGTAACCCCTTCCGCGCGGCTGGCGCAGAAGGTGGAGCAAGCGGTGGAGCGCCAGATGGAGAAGCTGGGCCGGCGGAGCATCATTGCGCAATCTCTTAAGGACAACGGCCGTATCGTCCTGGTAGACGATGTCGCGGAGGCCGTGGAGCTAGCGGCTCTCTATGCTCCGGAGCATCTCTGTCTCATGGTGCGGCGCGCTGAGGAGTGGGCGCCGAAGGTCAGAAACGCCGGCGCCGTCTTCGTCGGGAAGTGGTCCCCGGTGGTCATGGGGGACTACGTGGCCGGACCGAGTCATGTTCTGCCCACCGGCGGCACGGCGCGTTTCAGCTCGCCGCTGGGCGTGTCCGATTTTCTCAGGGTGAGCCATGTGGTGGCCCTGGACGCGAGGCAGTTCAAGGCCCTCGGTCCGGTGGCCCGGACGCTGGCCGAGGCAGAGGGACTGGAGGCCCATGCGCAGGCCGTGGCTATGAGGCTGAAGGGGAAGCCCCGTGGCTGACGTCGAAAAGCTGATCCGCCCGGGCTTCGCGGCGATGCGGGCCTACACGCCGATTCTCCCGGCGGACATCCTGAGCGAGCGCTTTGGGGTGCCGGAGGAACGGGTGATCAAGCTCGACGGGAACGAGAACCCCTACGGCTGCTCGCCTCGCGTGAAGGAGGCTCTCCAGTGCTATGCGCACTATAATATCTATCCCGACCCGGAGCAGAGGGTATTCAGGGCGGCCCTGGCGGGCTATGTCGGCATGGGAGAGGACTACCTCATAGGGGGGGCCGGTAGCGACGAGCTTATCGACCTGGTGCTGCGGCTCTTCCTCGAGCCCGGGGACAGGGTCATCGACTGTCCTCCAACCTTTGGCATGTACCACTTCTGCACGGAGATATGCGGGGGGAAAACGGTTGACATAAGACGCAGGGGCGACTTCTCTATCGATGCCGGGGCCGTCAAGAAAGCGGTGGACAGCCGGACGAAAGTCATCTTCGTCACCTCGCCGAACAACCCGTCGGGCAACATCACTGCTGAGAAGGACATCCTCGACCTGCTGGAGACCGGAGTGGTGGTGGTGGTGGACGAGGCCTACTACGAGTTCAGCGGGGTTACGGTGGCGCCCCTGGTGGCCAGGCATGACAACTTGATAGTACTGCGGAGCTTCAGCAAATGGGCCGGGCTGGCGGGGCTGCGCGTGGGGTACGGCATCTTCTCTCCCAGGCTGGTGCCGTACTTGATGAAGATTAAGCAGCCCTACAACATAAACGCGGCGGCCCAGGTGGCGGTCCTGGAGTCTTTGAAGGACATCGATAACCTCCGCGCGGTGGTGAGAAAGCTCATCGCCGAGAGGGGGAGGCTCTTTGAGAAGCTCAGCGAGCTGGCGTTTCTCAAGCCCTATCCCTCGCAGGCCAATTTTATACTCTGCTCGGTGGCCGGAGACCGGGCTCATAAGATCTATGAAGCTTTGCAGAAGGCGGGTATTTTCATCCGCTACTTCGATACGCCTCTCCTTAAGGACTGCATACGCATCAGCATCGGCAAGCCCGAGCACACCGACGCGGTCATTGATGTGTTGAGGAAGGTGGC
>JAENJB010000194.1 GCA_016844565.1 Dehalococcoidia bacterium | reverse complement strand
CCCCCTGTTCCTAGGCGGGTCACGCAAGGGAAGTTTGTAGGTCATGGCAGGGATAGTCTTCGGCTGCATCACTCCTCACCCTCCTGTCATCGTGCCCGAGGTGGGCAGGGGCCAGGAAAGGCGCACGGCGGACACCATCAAGGCTATGGAGCGGCTGGCGGAAGAGCTTGCTAAATATGAGCCCCAGACACTGGTGGTGATAAGCCCCCACGGTCAAAGCATGCCCGAGGCCATGGGGGTGGCCAGGGCCCGGGTCGTCACGGGCAACCTCTGGAGCTTTGGGGCGGGCGGCTCCCAGTATAACTTCGGAAACGATGCTGCCTTCGTCGCTGCTCTCGATCTGGAGGCGAAGGCGGCTGGCATTCCGTTGAAATCCATCGGCGGTCCCGAGTATGAGCTCGACCACGGGGCGATGGTGCCGTTGTATTTCTTGAGCAAAAAGGTGGAGGGTGTCTCGCTGGTGCCGTTGACGTTCTCCTGGCTACCGCTGAGCGAGCATCTCCGTTATGGCCGGGCGCTCCGTCTGGCCGCCGAGCGCTCCGGCAGAAGGGTGGCTGTCATCGCCAGCGGCGACCTCTCCCACCGTCTCATTCCCGAGGCCCCGGCGGGATACGACGCCATGGGTAAGGTCTTCGATGAGCAGCTGGTGGTGGCTCTGTCGCATATGGATAGGGAAGCGGTCATGGCATTGGACCCTGAGATGGTGGAGCGGGCCGGTGAGTGCGGCCTGCGCTCAATTGTTATCCTGTTGGGCGCCCTCGACGGTCTCCGGGTGAAGCCGGAGGTACTCTCCTACGAAGGGCCCTTCGGTGTGGGCTATCTGGTGGCCTCATTTCACGTGACAGAGCCGCGTAAGGGGGGGAAGAAGAAGGAGAGGCATCCGCTGGTGCGTCTCGCCAGGGAGGCGGTGGAGACCTATATTGCCAAAGGGAAGGTCATCGAGCCGCCCGAAGATATGTCTGCGGAGATGAAGGCGAGAGCAGGGGTCTTCGTCTGCATGAAGAAGTCCGGGCAGCTGCGGGGCTGCATCGGCACCTTCGAGCCGACTGCCCCCAGCGTGGCCGGGGAAACCATCTCCAATGCTATTGCCTCTGCCACCCGCGACCCGCGCTTCCGGCAGGTCGCGGCGGCGGAGTTGGACGATCTGGAGTACACTGTGGATGTGCTCACCAGGCCGGAGCCGGTGTCGGATGTGAAGGAGCTTGACCCCAGGAAGTATGGTGTCATTGTGGAAGGCAAGGGACTGCGCGGGCTGTTGCTTCCCGACCTGGATGGGGTGGATACTGTCGAGGAGCAGATTGGCATCTGCCGCCAGAAAGCCGGCATCGGGCCGGACGAGCCGGTGAAGCTGTACAGGTTTGAAGTGAAGAGGTATGCGTAGAGAGGGATGTTAGCTTGTCATTGCGAGCGCAGCCTCTCCTTTGTCATTCTGAGTTCGCGAAGCAGAACGAAGAATCTCCGGCTCGGTCGGGGGAAAGATTCTTCGCTATGCTCAGAATGACAGATTAGGGCGGATTGCTTCGGGGCTTCGCCCCTCGCAATGACGAACTGAACCGCTATGACAAGGTTTGAATACAAATGCCGGCAATGCGGGCATGAGTTCGGCCGCCTCCCCGGGCTGGCGGAGAAGGAGGTGCGATGCCCGCGCTGCGGGAGCGACTCTCTGGCGCACAGCCCTTACCTCTTCGGGACGGCTAGCGCCGAGGGGCTGGTTGCTGACGACTACTTCGATGTGGCGCTGGCGCCTTGCTGTAACCTTCGCTACAGCGGCTGGCACCGGTCCGGTGCGCCGCCCGATACTTCTGAAACAGACACTGACAAGGGGGTGGGGGATGAAGACGAGAAGCGTGGCAAGAAAGAGTAGGGCGGACCTCTTCTCGCTGGGTCTGGAGGACCAGCTCAGGCGCGAGTCGCCGCTGGCAGACCGCCTGCGTCCGCAGGACTTCGCCGGGTTTGTAGGGCAGCAGCACCTGGTGGGGGATGGGCGGGTGCTCCGCAAGAGCATCGAGGCCGACCAGCTTCCTTCCATCATCCTCTGGGGTCCGCCGGGGAGCGGGAAGACTACGCTGGCCTTGCTTGTTGCTAAAGTTACCCGGTCCCACTTCAGCCCGATAAGCGCCGTGGACTCGGGGGTGGCCGATTTGCGCCGGCTCATCGATGAGGCCAGGGAGCGGCGGCAGTCCTCCGGGCAGCGGACTATTCTCTTCATTGATGAAATTCACCGTTTCAACAAGTCGCAGCAGGATGCCGTCTTGCCCTTCGTGGAGAAGGGCATCGTCACCCTGATTGGGGCTACGACGGAGAACCCTTCTTTTGAGGTTGTCGCACCGCTCCTCTCCCGGTGCCGGGTCTTCACTCTGAATGCTCTCACGGACGAGGAGATCGGCCAGGTGGTGATGAGAGCGCTCGGGGACAAGGAGCGTGGCCTGGGGGAAATGAAGGTGGAGATGGATGATGAGGCGAGGAAACATCTCATAGTAATGGCCAACGGTGACGCTCGAATAGCCCTCAATGCGCTGGAGATGGCGTCACTGGCGACGGCCCCCGATGTTTCCGGTCGCCGCCAAATCAATCTGGCCACTGTCGAAGAATCTGGCCACTGTCGAAGATGCCTTCCAGCACCGGGCCTTGCTCTATGACAAGGATGGTGAGCAGCACTACGACTTGATTTCAGCTCTGCACAAGTCCTTGCGAGGCTCCGACCCCGATGCCTCCCTTTACTGGCTGGGGCGGATGCTGGAGGCCGGGGAGGACCCGCTCTACATCGCTCGCCGCCTGGTGCGGTTCGCCTCGGAGGATGTGGGCATGGCTGACCCGCAGGCGCTGGTGCAGGCAGTGGCGGCGCAGCAGGCTTTTCATTTCATCGGCTTGCCCGAGGGCAAGCTGGCGCTGGCTCAGGCCGTGGTCTATCTGGCCACTGTCGAAGATGCCTTCCAGCACCGGGCCTTGCTCTATGACAAGGATGGTGAGCAGCACTACGACTTGATTTCAGCTCTGCACAAGTCCT
>JAENJB010000044.1 GCA_016844565.1 Dehalococcoidia bacterium | reverse complement strand
CCGTGAATGGCACCGGCTTTCCATCAAGCACCAACGTGGATATTCTGTATGACGGGGACTTGATCGCGACCAGCACTACCGCCATCAGCGGCGTCTTCAGCGCGCTGTTCTCCGTACCGGAGAGCACTGCCGGTTACCACGCGGTGGCGGCGAAAACCTCCGTGTCCGACATCTCCGACGCGGTGCGGTTCGAGGTCAAGCCCAGCATCAGCGGCATCGCCCTTGCCTCCGGCGGGGTTAATACCCTAGTCACTATCACCGGCAAGGGCTTCGCCGCCGCTGACAACAACATCGCTGTCATGTTGGGGACCGTCAAGATTGGCACGGCAGCCAGCAATAACAAAGGTACCATCACCGGCAAGCAGATGGAATTCGCTGCCTTTCCGGGGGGAACGTATGAGATGAAGGCCACCGATTCCGCCGGCAACTCGGCGACGGCCCGGGAGAAGTTCACGGTCAAGGCCAACATGACCATTACACCGACCGATGGCGATGTCGGCACTCAGGTGACACTCGGCGGCACCGGGTTCCTGGCTGACACATCGATCAGTCTGATCCTGGATAAGACAACGCTGAAGCCGGCGACCCCCGTCAGAACGGCGAGCACGGGCAGCTTCACCGGCAGCTTCGTCATTCCCAAGATGAGCGCCGGCGCCCATACGATCACGGTGACCGACGGGAATAACTCGTATAACGCGACCTGGACGATGGAGAACACACCTCCACCGGCTCCGTCACCGCGCGCTCCTGTCAACAAGCAGGCCCCTGCCTTCGCCTGGGGTGAGGTGACCGACCCCAGCGGCGTTACCTACGACTTCCAGGTTGCCAGGGAGGCAACTTTCGCCTTTCCCATTCTTGCCAGGGAGAACCTGACGACGACCAGCTATGCCTTGAGCCCGGTAGAAGCGCTAGAACGTGGCCTCTACTACTGGCGCGCGAGGGCGGTGGACGGGGCCGGCAATACCGGCGCCTGGTCAACGCCTTTGGCGGTGCGCATAGGCTGGCCCCTTCCCACGTGGGCGCTGGGGCTCCTTGCTCTCCTGGCTCTCGCGATAATCGTCCTCTTTGTCAGGATCATCTCGCGAAGCATCGTAGCTCGCCTATAACGGCCGGGGCAAGGCCGGTCGGACAGTGCAGATGAACGGGTTCTGGAAAAGCACCTATTGACAGAGCCAGCCCAGAAGGCTTATACTTCGAATTGTAGGAAAACGGTTGCCGTTATCCTACAATTTTTGTCTTTAGCAGGCGAAGCGTTATGAAGAGGGTCTATTCGAAAGAAGAGGTCTGTATAGCCTGTGGCCTGTGCCAGGTGCACTGCCTGGTGGCCCACTCCGAGTCAAAGGATATCATCAAGGCCTACAAGAAAGAGACGCCGCGGCAGCCATCTAGGATAAAGGTGCAGCAGAAAGGGAGTCTCTCCTTCCCGCTGAGCTGCCGGCACTGCGAGGAGCCCTGGTGCGTCTACTCCTGCCTTACCGGCGCCCTGCAAAAGGACCCTGAGTCGGGCATAGTAACCGTGGATGCCGAGAAGTGCGTGGGCTGCTTCACCTGCGTGGTGGCCTGCCCCTGCAGCGCCATCATTCCCGACTTCCACCGGAAGAAGGCGGTCAAGTGCGACCTGTGCCCCCATCTGGAAACTCCCGCTTGCGTGGCGAACTGTCCCAATCAGGCCTTAATCTTCACTGACGGAGCCACCCCGGTCGGGACCAAGGTGGTGGCGGAGACGGCGGCCGGGAGGTAAAGGCGTTTGAAAAGGGGCGTTTTAGAGGGGCGAAGCCCCTCTACGAAATGAAGTCCCCCTCTCTCCTTCAAAGGAGAGAGGGGCAGGGGTGAGAGGTTATTCAATAGACATGGCGCGGAAACATTTTCGATATCTGATCATCGGCAACTCCGCCGGCGGAATCGGCGCTGCCGAGGCCATCCGGGAGGCGGACAAAGAGGGCTCTCTGGCGATTCTCTCCGATGAGCCCTACCATACCTACTCCCGCCCGCTCATCTCCGAGTACCTGGCCGGAGAGCGCACCCTTGAAGGCATCTACTTCCGCCCTGCGGATTTCTATGAGCAGAAGAACGTCCAGCCCATTCTGGGTAAGAAGGCGGTAGCCCTGGACCTGGCAGGACGCCTGGTCCGTCTGGAGAGCGGCGAGGAGCTGACCTGGGAGCGGCTGCTGCTGGCCTGCGGCGGCAAGCCCATTGTGCCTCCGATGAAGGGGGACGGTCTCGAGGGGCGGTTTAACTTCATAACCCTCGATGACGCCCGCAAGCTCCGACCCGCCCTGAAGAAGGCCAAAGAGGCGGTGGTTATCGGCGGCGGACTCATCGGCATCAGCCTCACCGAGGCGCTGGTGAAGTTGCGCATCAAGGTCACCATCGTGGAGAAAATGGGCAGGGTACTGGGCGCCATTGTGGACGCGAACGTGTCCAGGCTGGAGGAGGCCCGGCTGAAGAAGGCGGGTGTGAAGGTTGTCACCGGGCACACGGTGCAGGAGGTGGTTGCCTCCGCTGACCGTCCGGAGGCGGTGGGCGGCGTGGTCCTGGACAACGGGCAGAAGATAACCTGTCAGATTCTGGGTGTGGCTGTGGGGGTAAGCCCGCGGGGGGAGCTGGTGGAGGGCACCGATATCAAGAAGGGGCGCGGTATTGTGGTTGACCGGCACATGGCCACCAGCCACCCCGATGTCTTCGCTTGCGGCGATGCGGCGGAAGCCTACGACTTCGTTTACGGCGTTGCCAGGCTAACGCCCATCTGGCCGAATGCTTATATAGGGGGGCGGGTGGCCGGGTTCAACATGGCCGGGAAGAAGGCGGTCTATCCTGGCGGGACCGCCATGAACTCTCTGGGCTACTTCGGCCTGCCCATCGCCTCCGCCGGCCTGTTCGACCCGCCGGAGGGCAATGGCTACGAGGCTCTTTCCCATCTGGAGGGTGAGATCTACCGGAAGGTTATTCTCAAGGACGGGCGGATCGCCGGCATGGCTATGGTCTCCGACATCGGGCGGGCGGGAATAATCTTCGGCCTGATGAGGGAAGGAGTGGATGTGAGCAGCTTTAAGGAGGCCCTGCTCTCAGATGAGTTCAGCCTGGCCTCGCTGCCGGAGGACCTGCGGAAGAGAAGGCTCAGCCAGGAACTGGCTTCACCGATAAGCGGGGGAGGGAAATAGTCCGTTGCAGTCCGGTCCGGGCTCAAGGAGTGCACCATGACAATTGGCGAGATCAGAAAGGGAAACGGAGACCATTTGCTAAGGGGCGTCCCAGAGGGGCTTCGCCCCTCTGGCAGAATCCGCCCCCTCTCTCCTTTTCAAGGAGAGAGGGGCAGGGGTGAGAGGTCAATAGAGGCCCTCAACAATCCCTACAACGATGACAAGGTAATCAGCGCCTGCTCCCTCTTCGGGATGATGGACGTCTCTGGAAAGGTGTTCTCCGGGAAGGAAATCATCCGGGCTATCGCTAACATGCATGTGCGGAGCAATGGGCTGGGGGGCGGGTTCGCGGTCTACGGTCTCTACCCCAGGTATGCCGACTACTACGCCTTTCACCTGATGTATATGAACAAGCAGGCCAGGGCGGAGACCGAGGACCTGCTGCGGGAGAACTTTCACCAGGTCCTGGCCGAGGAGATACCCGTCAACCCATGCATCGCGGTGAGCAACGCCCCGGGCCTGTTCCGCTACTTCCTGGAGCCGGAGCCGGCGAGCCTCAATGGCCGCCCGGCCGATGACTTTGTCATCGAGAAGGTGATGCAGATTAATACCTGCATCGAGGGCGCTTTTGTATTTTCCAGCGGCAAGAACATGGGGGTATTCAAGGGAGCGGCCTATCCTGAGGACATAGCCAGCTACTTCCGCCTGGAGGAATACGAGGGCTATCTATGGACCGCCCACGGCCGGTTTCCCACCAACACCCCCGGCTGGTGGGGTGGGGCCCATCCCTTCAACATCCTGGACTGGACGGTGGTGCACAACGGCGAAATATCTTCCTACGGAATAAACCGCCGCTACCTGGAGATGTTTGGCTACGCCTGCGCCTTGCAGACGGATACCGAGGTGATAGCCTATGCGATGGACCTGCTGATGAGACGTCACAAGCTGCCGATGGAGGCGGCCGTCTCGGTGCTGGCCCCAGCTTTCTGGGAGGAGATCGAGCGGATGCCTGCCGCCAAGCAGGAGTTGCACCGGGCTTTGCGGACGGTCTATGGCAGTCTCCTTCTCAACGGCCCGTTCACCGTCATCATCGCCCGGCAGGGAGAGATGATGGGGCTGACGGACAGGATAAGGCTGCGGCCTTTGACGGCAGCTACCAGGGGAGACATGTTCTTCCTTTCCTCCGAGGAGTCGGCCATCCGGCTGGTCTGTCCGGAGTTGGACAGGGCCTGGATACCGATGGGAGGAGAACCGGTAATCGCCCGCCTGGGCGGGACCAAGGTAGTGGCAGAGGGGGCGGTGGCAGCCGGTAGAGCGGCTTGCTAGATAGATAGGACTTATGTGTCATTCTGAGTTCGCGAAGCAGAACGAAGAATCTCCCTCGTCTGGCTATTGGCCGAGGAGATCCTTCGGCCTCCCGACTTGTCGGGATGGCCTCAGGATGACATTCTCGTAGGAAGGGGACGATGAAGACCTATTTGCCGAACAGATTCATAGTAGAAAGAGACCCCGCCCGCTGTATTCAGTGCGAGGTATGCGTCAACCAGTGCAGCTTCGATGCTAACTACCGTGATGCGGACGAGGATGAGGTCAGGAGCCGGGAGGAGAACTGCGTCGGCTGCCATCGCTGCGTCCTTTTCTGCCCCACCAGGGCGCTGAACATCCGGCGGACCCCTCTCGATTACCGGGAGAACGCCAACTGGCGGCCCGAGATTATCGAAGACATCATCAGACAGGCGGAGAGCGGGGGCATCCTCCTCACCGGCATGGGAAATGACAAGGCACATCCCATCTACTGGGACCACCTGGTCTTGAATGCCAGCCAGGTGACCAATCCTTCCATTGACCCCTTGCGTGAGCCCATGGAGTTGCGGACCTATCTGGGTCGTAAGCCCGACTCCCTGACAGTGGAGCCGGGCTCCCTGGCGTTGAAGACCAAGCTGGCTCCCCAGGTGGCGATTGAAGTTCCCATCCTCTTCAGCGCTCTTTCCTACGGGGCGGTCAGCATCAATGTGCATGAGTCCCTGGCCAGAGCGGCGGCTGAGATGGGCACGCTGTTCAACACCGGAGAGGGCGGGCTGCACCGCAAGCTGTACAAGTACGGCGCCAACACCATCTGCCAGGTGGCCTCGGGACGCTTCGGCGTCCATCCCGATTACCTGAACGTGGGCCGGATCCTGGAGATAAAGATCGGCCAGGGGGCCAAGCCCGGCATCGGCGGGCACCTGCCCGGTGAGAAGGTGAGCGCGGAGGTAGCGGCGACACGGATGATACCCAAGGGGACCGACGCCCTTTCCCCGGCGCCACAGCACGATATCTACTCAATTGAAGACCTGGCGCAGCTCATCTCCGCCCTGAAGGAAGCCACTAACTACACCAAGCCGGTGAGCGTGAAGATCGCCGCCGTGCACAACGCCGCCGCCATCGCCAGCGGCATAGCCCGGGCTGGGGCGGATATCATCGCGCTGGATGGCATCAGGGGCTCCACCGGCGCAGCCCCGAAGATAATCCGCGACAACGTGGGCATCCCCATCGAGCTGGCCATCGCTGCCGTGGACACGCGCTTGCGCCAGGAGGGGATCCGCAACCAGGTATCGTTGATCGCTGCCGGCGGCATCAGAAATAGCGGCGACGTTCTTAAGGCTATCGCTCTCGGCGCCGACGCCGTGTATATCGGCACCGCCGCCCTGGTAGCCCTGGGCTGCACCGTCTGCCAGCAATGCCATACCGGGAAGTGCGCCTGGGGGATATGCACTTCAGACCTGAGGTTGACCAAGAGGATAAACCCGGATATCGGCGCACAGCGTCTGGTGAATCTTCTGCGTGGCTGGAGCCTCGAGATAAAGGAGATGCTCGGCGGCATGGGGTTGAACGCCGTGGAGAGTCTGCGGGGAAACCGCCTCCACCTGAGGGGTGTAGGTCTGACCGACACCGAGCTGGAAATCCTCGGGGTTAAGATGGCAGGAGCTTGAGATGACAGCAGAACGAATCCCGATGGAATCGGGACCTGTAACAGCGATGGATTCCATTCAGATAGACGCCGCTGGCCTGACCACCCAGCAGTTGAACGACCTGCTGCGGCGGGCGGTGGCCGACGGGCTTAAGAAGATAGAGCTTCGCAACGTCTGCGGGCAAAGGTACATCGGCACCGACCTGGACCAACCGGTGGAAATAGATATATATGGCACGCCGGGTAACGACCTGGGGTCCTTTATGGACGGTCCGCGCATCCGCGTCCACGGCAACGCCCAGGATGGCTGCGGCAACACCATGAACCAGGGAGAGATCGTGGTCTACGGTCATGCCGGAGATATTACCGGGCTCTCGGCCCGAGGCGGCAATATCTTCGTCCGCGACTATGTAGGCTACCGGGCCGCTATTCACATGAAGGAGTACCAGGAACAGAAGCCGGCGCTGGTCATCGGCGGCACCGCTCAGGACTTCCTCGGCGAATACATGGCTGGCGGCACCGTCATTGTGCTCGGCATGGAGCTGAAGCCGGGGGAGAAACATCGTGCGCGCTTCATCGGCACGGGCATGCACGGCGGCGCTATCTATTTGAGGGGCGAGGTGGAGAAATACCAGCTGGGCAAAGAGGTGGGCGTGAAGGAACTGGATGACAACGACCGGGCCGCGCTCGGCTCGCTGGTGGGCGAGTTCGCTCGCCATTTCAGCTACGAGGCAGAGGGGCTTCTCCAGGGCAAGTTCATCAAGCTGGTCCCTTTGTACCTCAGGCCTTACGGACGGCTCTATGCCTCTGGCTAGTGATGAGGCACAGGAGGGCTGAGAGATGGTGATTGGACAGGACTATTCGCTGGATGTGGAGAGAAAGGTCCTCTCTATTCTGAAAATTGTGCAGGAATCCCCGCAACCGGTAGGCGGGCGGCTGATTGCCCGAGAGTTGAGGGACCGCGGGGTTGACCTGGGCGAGCGTGCGGTTAGATATCATCTCAAACTGATGGATCAACGGGGTCTGACCTCACTGATAGGCAGAGATGGACGGGAGATCACGGAGATGGGGCGGGAGGAGCTGAGGAACGCCCTGGTCAACGACAAGGTAGGCTTCGTAATTTCCCAGATAGAGCTGCTGGCCTTTCGCACGACCTTTGACGCCGGGAGACGCACCGGCCGGGTGGTAGTCAACACCTCCGTCTTCCGTCAGAAAGATTTCGAGAGGGCGAAGGCAGCCATGGCCCCGGCTTTCCGCGCCGGGCTTTGCGTCAGCGACCTGGTGGCCCTGGCCCGGTCTGGTGAGAAGCTGGATGAGGTAACCGTTCCCGACGGGTGCATCGGTCTGGCCACAGTATGCAGCATCACCGTGAACGGGGCCTTGCTCAAGGCCGGCATACCCATGGACTCGCGATTCGGCGGTCTGCTGCAAATGCGCAACGGTAAGCCCTTGCGCTTCGTGGAGATCATCAACTACGCGGGCTCCAGCCTGGACCCGTCAGAGATATTCATCACCAGCAGGATGACCTCCGTGGGCCAGGTAACGCGTACCGGGGAAGGGAAGGTGCTGGCCAATTTCCGCGAGATACCGGCCCAGACCAGGTCAAACGTGGAACAGGTGGTCAGCGACCTGGAGCGAGCGGGCATCAGAGGGCTGCTGACTATGGGGCAGACAGGCGAGCCC
>JAENJB010000193.1 GCA_016844565.1 Dehalococcoidia bacterium | reverse complement strand
AAAATCAGCAGGTTCTCGTACCCCGATAGATCGCTGTCGGCGGAGACAGCCTGCGGCACGTAGCCGATCAGGCGGCGCACGGCCAGAGGGGATTTCCGAACATCAAGGCCTCCGACCCAGGCTTTGCCAGCGGTCGGTCTCAGCAGGGTAATCAACATGCGGATGGCGGTAGTCTTGCCGGCGCCGTTGGGGCCAAGCAGGCCGAAGACCTCGCCCGGCTCAACCTCCAGGGAGAGTTCATTCACGGCGACAAGCCTGCCGAAGGCCTTGGTCAGCTTCTCAGTCTTGATTATCGCCATTCAGATCTTCGCCGCCGATGAATTGCGCGCAACGCTCAGCGCCTCTCCCAGCTTGTCTCCCTTCCGCACTACGTAGATGCTTCCGGGGTGGTCTGACAACAGTGCTTCCGGTGAGGCTGGCGGCTGGGCTCTGTCTTCAAAGCTGCTCCTGTCGACAAGAACAAGAGTTGTTTTCCCACCCCGGGTAGAGTGGTGCAGAGTCGCCTTTAGTTCGGGGTCTGTCTGATAGGTGATAATGACAAGATGTGTGTGTGTGCCGAAGAGCTCCCTTTCGCGATGAAGCACCTGGGCCACAGTCTGGCTCCCTTCCGCTTTCATCAACGCCAAACTTTCCATGATTCGCCAGACATGGTTAGCTCCGTTGTCCGCCGGAATCCGGTAGGGCTTGTCTCCATAAGCGACCAGGCCCAGGCGGGTGCCCGCCTCCAGATATTTTCTAGCCAGCGAAGCAGCGATGGTAATCCCGTACTCGAGGGCGCTCTCCTTACCGGAGCCGGTTGGTGTCCCGCGGTTCAGGTCAAGAGCTATCCACACCTCGTCGGAAAGGTCAGGGTCGAATTCCTTTACCATCAGTTTCCCCACCTTGGCGGTGCTGCGCCAGTGGAGCCGGCTGAGACTGTCTCCCGGGCTGTAGTCCCGCACCCAGGCGGCATTGGGGGTGATGCGGTGAGTCGCCTGGGAACTCCGTTTATGCCCCTGCTCATTCAAGGGGAAAAGCTGAAAGCCGGGCAGTTCAACAGACGCCGGATAGACCAGGATATGTTCTGACGTTCCGCAGGTGCGGGTTTGCCGAAAGATTCCGAACGGGTCCTCGCTGGTGACCTCAAAGGGCCCCAGGGTGAAATAGCCGCGCAGGTGGCAGGGAGTTACATTCCGCCAACTACGAGACCCCCGTCCGGGAACGGTTACCACCCGGCTGTTATTGTGTCCGAGCAGGTCGGACTTCTCGCTCACCATGACGGAGAGCCTGGGCAGCCTCCCGTGGTTATGTACCGTGACTCGTTCCTCGAGGAGTTGACCGGCTTCGTATTTCTCTGCCAGCCCTTCCACCCGGATATCCAGCTGGCGGGCATTCAGATGAACCCACAGATAGCTTGAGGCCAGCAAAAAGAGCACGGCGTAGAATAGTACGAAGGTGAGCACAAAACCGCCCAGCAAGGCGACCACCAATATGGTCAGGAGCACGGGAAGGGCGCTCTTTCTGCTCACTGCTGTGGCATAGTACGCGAAGACCGCGCTCCCCTCATTGTCATTCTAACATTGATTGCCGGCGGGCTGAGGTCCTTCCACTACGATTTGCTGAAAGGGAGGGCCCCTGGAATCGGAATGGTTTCGACCAGTGCCGCTATTGCGGAATCACCGCTTGCTTCCCGTCCATTGAGAGAACTCACTATTACCCTGTGGGACAATACAGGTATCGCCAGTGTCTTGATATCGTCAGGAAGGACGTAATCACGTCCTTTGACTAAAGCCAGTGCCTGTCCCGTTCGGAACAGGGCCAGGGAGCCGCGGGGCGAGGCGCCGAGACGGAAGGCTGTGTGGTTACGAGTACTATTGACCAGGGCTACGATGTATTGCTTGATGCGCTCGTCTATGTAGACCTTCCGGCTCGCTTCCTGAAGCAGCAAGAGATCATGGGCATCCACCACCTGTTCCAGCTTCTCGATGGGATGGAAGTACTGCTGCCTCTCCATGATCAATATTTCCTCCTCTGGAGTCGGGTAGCCCAGCCTGAGACGTAAGAGGAACCTGTCCAGTTGAGTCTCCGGCAATGGGAAGGTGCCCTCGTATTCAATAGGATTCTGGGTTGCCATGACTACGAAAGGGACGGGCATCCTGTGCACCGTGCCATCCACGGTTATCTGGCTTTCCTCCATACATTCCAGGAGAGCGGATTGGACCTTCGGCGTTGCACGATTGATCTCATCGGCCAGGACCAACTGCGCTACCACTGGCCCCGGGTGAAATTCAAAATCGTTGGTCTTCTGGTTATAGATGGAAACTCCGGTGATATCTCCGGGAAGGAGGTCAGGAGTAAACTGGATGCGACGGAAGATGCAACCAATGGACTTCGCGATACTCCTGGCGAAAATAGTCTTTCCTACACCGGGAGCGTCCTCGACCAGGATGTGTCCGCGGGCGAGCAAGGCCACCACGGCCAGTTCTACAGCGCTACGCTTGCCGATGATCACCTTCTCCACATTATCCACTATCCTGATGGCAACCTTCTGGGCTTCCCCTATCGAAACATCCATCTGTTCGTTCTCTCCTCGGCATCTTCACCAGCCGTCATGTGGCTGATTTCCAACGTACATTATCCGCTATCCGATGGCTCATCGGCAAACCGAGATAGAACATCAACACGGAGGGGTACAGGTGCTTGACAGT
>JAENJB010000192.1 GCA_016844565.1 Dehalococcoidia bacterium | reverse complement strand
GGCGTAATAGTGGATAAAAGCTAGATACTGACCCTGGCGGGGCGTGTACTCGGCTTTAATGCGACCACCTCGCGATTGTTGTGAGACACTGACCCGATTAGAGCACAAGTGCCGGTTGGCACGCAAGACGCAAGAACAGCCTGACGTCACTTTTCATCTGAAAGTGACCCAGCGATAAGATGGAATGTACAGGGCGCGACACTATTAGGTGAATTGTATGGTGCCCGTCGGCCTCTCTTGCACGGGCATCGTGGAGACAACATCCACTCCGAAAAACCTGTCCATCCTGTGCCTTTCGCATTTCCATCGCGATTCAACAGACACTATCCGTCCATACTGTCTGTTCGCCACCGTGCTGACCGCGGCCGCCTTGCTCCGGGCGGCTGCCTTCCGTGCCTCGTACCCAAGCATCCCTTGGTCATCAAGAGATGGCCTCGTTACTTGCAGTGGGAGATATAATGGCCTGAAGATGAAAGCCACGATTGGCGGGGATAGCTACGAGTTGGTCGACGAAGGATGCGTGATCCGAGAACTAATGACACCGTCCCAAGAATTCAGGGCATTCTACGATTCTGAAAGAAGGAAGATTGAAACACCGGTCAGGTGGGCTCTGGACTCTGGGTTGCCGAAGGGCGTTGACTACATGGCGCGAAGGTACGACAACGGAGAGCAGCTCATCCTCCTGAGGAAGATACCGGAGTTACCCGATGAAGCCTTCCCCATTGCGCACGAACTGCAACACCTCCTCATGGACCGGGAAGGTTTCATCAGTATGTGCGCCGTGCGTCCCAGGGAAGAAACATATGAAGCCATGGCCGTTGCCGTGAACGGCATGACCCAGGACCCTGTTGCCAATGCCAGACTCAGAGTATTCGGGTTCGACCTGAAGAAAGCGTATGAGGGCCTGGCGTCTTCGGGGCGCAAGGACTTTGGAGCCTTGAACGTTGCAGATCCGGACAGGATCATGTGGCTGCAATGGGTCTTCCAGACTGTGGAGTTCATGTTGGAGTACCAAGTAGCTTTCGGAACGTGGCCAGACAAGAGGTGGGTGAAGACTATCAAGAGGTCAAGGTATCCGGATCTCATTACCGACGTAGGAGAACTCACCGGCTTCATGTTGCGTGCAGGTCTTGAAACGCCCGGTAAGCAGCGGGCCGTGGTCCACAACATAATAGCCAAGTATGCCCTTGGTGACATGTTGTTGGCCAAATCCCGCACGCCGGGTGGCTCTTGGGCGCCTTCGACGCCCACTGGCTAGGTGCTTGTTCCGATTGACCCAACGCAAGGGTGGATGTACACTGGCGCCGTCGTGGTGGCTCTGGAGTCATCCTCCTGAGCAGTTGCAGAGGTGATGGCATGAGGCAGGGCCTTCGTTACGTTGCCCTTCTGATAGCGGTCGTCTTTCTCCTGACAGGCTGCCCTCCGGTGGCCGCCCCGGCTGCAAGTCCGGCGCCTCCACCGCAGACTATCCCGTCACAGCCGACTCCGCCACAGCCTTCTCCGCCACCGGCTGGCGCTCCTGGCACCGGCGTCGGCACCCTTCAAGTCCACTTCATCGACGTTGGACAGGGAGACTCCATCCTCATCCAGGCGCCGGACGGTAAGACCATGCTCATCGATGGGAGCGAGGCCAACTCAGCCGCCCTGGAGTACCTCAAGAGCAAAGGCATCAACCACCTCGACCTGGTTGTCGCCACGCACCCACACGCTGACCACATTGGTGGCCTGGTGCAAGTACTCAAGGCAATCCCGGTAGCCAAAGTAATCACCAGCGGCCAGCCCACCACGACGAAGACCTATGAGAACTTCCTGGACGCCATCGCCGCGGCCAAAGCAGAGTACGTCGAGGTGAAGCGAGGGGACACCGTGCGCCTGGGATATCTCACCTTCTCTGTCCTGCACCCAATCAGCAGTGAGGGTGACGACCTGAACAACGGCTCGGTGGTGCTTCACCTGGAATACGGCCAAGTGTCGTTTCTATTTACTGGCGACGCAGAGAAGGAGGCCGAGGGCAGCGTGTCCGTATCGTCCGTCAGCCCGGTGAAGGCAATGATACTGAAGGTCGGGCACCACGGCAGCAGGACGGCGTCCAGCCGGGCCTTCCTTGCTCTGGTGGAGCCCGAGGTGGCCATCTACTCGGCCGGCAAGGGCAACAACTACGGCCATCCCCATCCTGAGGCCATTGCCGCTCTCAAGGCAGCCGGGGCGAGAATCTATGGGACGGACGTCAATGGCACAGTGATTGTGACGACGGACGGTAAGACCTACTCCGTGGCAGCGGCCAGGGGAGGGTCTCTTGCTCTCTTGCCGGAGGCGCCGGGACCTCTGTTGGCCGGACTGGTGGGGGCCGGCGCATCCAGGGGCAGACCATGAACGCCACCGGGAAGGCTGTCATAGACCGCTTCGAAGGGGACCAGGCGGTGCTGCTGGTTGGGGACGCAGAGAGGCAGTTGGTGGTGCTACGGAGGACTCTGCCCAAGGGGGCCAAGGAAGGACACTGGCTCAGGGTTGAAATAGATGGTGCAGCGCTACTGAGCGCCACCATCGACGAGGATGAGACGGCCAGGGCCCGGCAGAGGATCGCGGAGAAGCTGGAGCGGCTGAGGAGAGGGGGACATCTCTAAAGTGTCTTCATGTACGACTAGCGGTAAATGCGGTTACTGGAACTGCAGGCGCTCAATACGTGGTAGTCATTTCCTTTGCATTGACCACTTCAACGATTGGAACGACTACCTAATCGACGAATGTCCCTCCTGCGGGCAGTTCAAGGATTCGGGGTACAAGCTGTGCCCTACATGCTACTATCGTCCTGCTACCAGTCCCCCGCGCAAGCCTCCATCCTATCCGATGCCAGCGCGTCCGAAAGTCGAGCATTCAGAAGCCTGGCTGAAGGCTGACAAAGGGATCGACCAGTTCTTCGTGTACATCCTGAAACTCGATGGCGGTAGATTCTATGTCGGGCACACCAGGGATCTCCGCGAGAGGTTGTGGGAGCACAAGGACAAGAAGGAACTACCAGACCCAAAGCTGCAGTATTTCGAGGTTCTCCCCACGCGTGAATCCGCAACCCAGCGCGAGGCCGAGCTAAAGCTGCTCGCCGCTGCAAACCAGCGGGCGATCAGGAAGATGATCTTGCGCCTTAAGGATTGGACGTCGGAGCTTGAGTACGACTGAGCCTATCACCATCCAACATAGTGCCTGTTTCCAGGTGGTCCGAGTACTGCATCTAGGACTCTGTCAAGAGTCACGAGGGAATGGACAATGATGGCGGACATTGAGCGCAGAATCGGCCGTTTGCTGAGGCAAATAGCCCGAAGTAACGAGTTGCCGGAAGCCGTTGGAAAGCAAGTGGGAGACTACCTGCGGTTCGGGTCGGAGTTTCGAAGAATCGTCTCCATTAGTGGTGCCAGCAGAGTCGGTGGTGACACCTATTTCTTACTGGATCTTGAGGCTGAAGACCTGTCAGAGATATGTATCGAGCTATCAAAGACCAATCCTGGGATTGTGTCTCCGGAAGATGTGCAAAGGCGCGTTAGGGAGTTGATTTCCGAAATGAAGGCGAACAGGTGGCGCGGAGAGGGCGTCAGTCGAAGGATAAGGCAGATTGTGCGGACGGTGACAGAGTACGGAGGCAGACGGGCCACAGTGACTGTGCCAGTGTGGGGATTGGACGTTGGGGGCTCGCCATTGGTTGTGGGCGATGTCGAGTTCAAATCAAGACCCTTCTCAGACAAAGTCGAAGATGAACTGAAATATGTAGATCCAAATGGACTTGGCGTCCACGCCATCGCCGTCACCTCCTGTGCGGGAGACGAAGGGATGATCTTTGCAAACGCAAGAACGCAGGTCAACCGGGCAATGAATATATTGAGAGCTTTTTCGTTCCCAGTGGCTCGAAACGATTATCTGCAGGAGATTGCCATTGAAGGTGATCTAAGGTCACTGCAAAGTTTTGGACTACTAACGTACCCAGAGAACAAGGAACCTGGTATTTACCTTACGGCTACTCACGTCCACTTGGGGGGCGTCATGCCGCTGAATATACCCCAGAGTCTGCCCATAATGAATGCCGTTGGTTTCAGCGAGTTTCTCGAAGCTGTGCGCAGGCCCAACAGACTTACCAAGATGATCGCGAAAGCTGTGGATTGGCTCGGAGAAGCTACTAAGCCGGATGTCTTACCGGCGAAGTTTGTCAAGGTTGCCTTCTCCATCGATGCAATGGTGGGCGCTGAGGGGCAAAATCTTCCAGACAGCGGCAAAAGGATTCGGATTGCAGATAGAGCAGCGTTTCTTATGGGACGAAGCTACAAGTCGAGAAATATGGTGTGGCGTGCGATGGATAAGATCATTGGCAAACGAGACAAGATCGCTCACGGTAGTTCAGAGGTACTTGTCACTGAAGCGGACGTGGAAGAAGCCGGCAAGTATGCCAGGGGATTGCTGCATACTCTCCTGTTAGGACCGACTAAGTTCAAAGAACCCGAAGAGTTGGCAGCATGGGCAAAGAGACAAGCACTATTGGGCTAGAAGCCTTGGTTGGGCAGGACCATAGCCATCGGGTTCATCACGTTGAAGACCAGTTGCAGAACCGGTCTGCGCTACTCAGAGGGCGGTCAATCACTTGATGCCTCAGGGCTCTTGTCGGTGGACACACTATGAAACGATAGTGCCTGGTGCACATGGATTACCGGCCGCCGGCTCCCGAGGTCATCCTGATGGCAGGACTGACTTAACGAGTGGTATCGTAGGGGGGCAGGTCATTGACAACTGCAGCCCTCACCCCTATTCTTTGGTCTGCCCCCGACCATCCGAGCGCAGGCGGCGCAATTGTGATTTACCAGGAACATTGACCCACCTCTAAGGCTAGTTTACCAGGAACTATAGACCACTTTACCAGCATCATTGACCCACCCGGGGAAACAGTGGATTACCATTGTCGCAAACTCGATAAGAGGAGCGGCGATGGCATTCAAGGAGGTTTCCCGAGTGGAAGTGAGAGATAGTCCGGCGGTGGCAGGCGGGCGCCAGCATCCGAGGGCTGGCAAGCGCGACCGGCCTGTCCCGCAATACCGTAAGGAAGTATGTCCAGGCTGCGGAGCACTGCGGTTTGGCACGCGATGGACC
>JAENJB010000191.1 GCA_016844565.1 Dehalococcoidia bacterium | reverse complement strand
CGCCACCTTCCCACGGGGGATGGCGATCCCGTACTCCTGAAGTAGCGCCTTCGCTTGATATTCGTGGATTCTCATCCTGATATCCTAGAATTCAGGCTGTCCGTTCCTGGCGACCTGATCCCCGCTCAGTATATGTTATCGTCCTGGAGTGCGCAATTTGCAATGGATGGTTGGCAAAATGCTCAAGAGGATGCTTGATTTGACCCACGGGAATACTTGTGGGTATAATCGAAACAAGTTACCCAAAATTACCATATGGTTATCTCTTGAGAGGCCTCATCCCTGCATTCGTGAAGGCAGGGGCGATGGAAGGTAACTGCAGGAAAAGGTAATGGCAGAAGTAATAGTCAACCGCTTAAGCAAGTCTTTCGGCAAGGTGAAGGCGGTGGATGATGTCAGTTTCGAGGTCAAAGAGGGGGAGATGGTTACCCTTCTCGGGCCGAGCGGCTGTGGCAAGACGACTACCCTGCGTCTCATCGCCGGTCTGGAGAAGCCGGATAGAGGAGAGATATATCTCGGTAAGAGGCCTCTGGTCATCACCGACAGGCACATCTGCATCCCCCCTGACAAGAGGAGCATGGGCATGGTCTTCCAGTCGTATGCCGTCTGGCCTCACATGACCATCTTCGAGAACGTGGCCTTCCCGTTGAAGCTGAGAAGGGTACCAGAAGCCACGATCAGGGAGAAGGTAAAAGAAGTGCTGAGGCTTGTAGGGCTGGATAATGTTGAGGACAGGGGAGCCACCCTCTTGAGCGGCGGGCAGCAGCAGCGGGTAGCCGTGGCCAGGGCACTGGCGTTCTCTCCGGAGGTACTGTTGCTGGACGAGCCGCTGTCCAACCTTGATGCCAAGCTCCGCGCCCGGATGCGTCTCGAGTTGAGGTCTCTACAGCAGCGGCTCGGGTTGACCAGCATTTTCGTTACCCACGACCAGCTCGAAGCCATGGTGCTTTCCGACCGCCTGGCGGTGATGAACCAGGGCAAGATCGAACACATGGGTCCGCCGGCTGACGTATACCAGAAACCCCAGACCAGGTTTGTGATGGACTTCATCGGGCAGGTGAATCACCTCGCGGGAAGGACGCTGGAGGTGACTCCCTCGGGGTGCGTGGCCAGGGCGACGAAGGCCGGGGAAGTTCTGTCCTGCCTGGTGGGGGACAAGGTGGGCCAACACGAGGATGTTACCCTCTCCATTAGGCCCGAGGACATTGTGGTCTACGACCGTCCTCCGGGAGACAGACCCAATGTCTGCCGTTGCACTGTTAAGGTGGCTTCTTATCTGGGTGAGCGTATGCATTATGTGGTTGCAGTTGGTGAGGAGACCCTGGATGTTTTCACCGCACCGCGGCAAAGGTTCGCTGTTGGGGAGACGGTGTTCGTGGAGTTGGACCCCGACTCCATGTGGGTCTGGCGGGCTGATTCAAAGCACAGAGTTGAGCAGTCTCGGGAGGGCAATGGGGAATGAGGTATTCGCAGTCAGCAAGAAAGTGAGCGGGACGTTCGCAGTTTGAAGGCCTATCCAAACAGGTGGTTGGTCGTTATTGTGGATAACAGGAGATAATGAAAATGAGGAAGTTGTATGTTGTTGGGATTCTGCTCCTAGGATTGATTCTATTGGTAGGTGCCTGTGCTCCCAAGGCGGCGCCTTCACCATCCGCTCCGTCGCCGTCGGCGCCAGCGCCCACCGCAGCGCCATCGTTGGGTGAGTGGGATAAGGTGCTGGAGGCCGCCAGGAAAGAAGGCAGCGTAACCATCTACAATGTGCTCGGGACGCAGCTTGGGGAGGCTTTGAAAGCGGGGATGGCGAAGCAGGGAATTAAGGTGGAGGTTATTGGAGGTGTGGGAGGAGAGCTGGAGCTCAAGATCGTGACCGAACAGCGGGCCAAGGCCAACGTCGCCGACCTCTTCATAAGTGGCTGGACAAATACGTACAACATTGCGCAGACCGGTAACGGACAGCCGGTCAATGTTGCCCTTCCTTCCCTTCAGGAGAAGGATGTGTGGAGAATAGTACCTGGCAAGTACGAGGATACCAAGGTTTCCTATGTCTTCGGCACCAGCATCACCCCTTCGGTTATCGCCAACACCGACCTGGTCAGGAAGGGCGAGATCACCTCCTGGAACGACTTGCTTGACCCGAAGTGGCGGGACAAGATGGTGATGACCGATGGCCGGACAGGAAGCGGTCCCGGAGCATCTGGCCTGTGGGCGTGGACCACCCTCGGTGAGGACTTCTGGAAGAAGATGGCTGCCCAGCGCATCACCCTCCAGGCACGATACGACATAGCGGTGAACCAGGTGGCTTACGGGGAGAAATCCATTGCCCTGTTTCCGGCTTTCTCGCGAACGGTAGCAGCCATAAAGGCTGGGGCGCCGGTGCAGATAGTCCATCTCAAGGAAGGCACCTCCTATTACATCAACGGAATCGCCTTCGTCAAGAATGCGCCTCACCCCAACGCTGCGCTGGTGGTCCTCAACTGGATGTTCAGCAAAGAGGGACAGGCGGCAATAGGTAAGGCTACCGATAACTACAGTGTAAGGAAAGACTTGGCAGAGGACTGGCTGAGAATCCCCGAGTTGAACCCGGGCACATTCACCTTCCAGGAGCCGCCCAACAATCTGGACCCTGAGGCCAGCCCCAAGGGTGCAGAATACGCCAAGAAGCTGTTTTGGAAGTAGACTAGGGGAATGCGCAGGCTTTCCTCCTGTATACA
>JAENJB010000190.1 GCA_016844565.1 Dehalococcoidia bacterium | reverse complement strand
TTCTGAACGTCGCCTGCGCCATGGAGGCCAGGCTGGGGAAGACGCCGCTGTACCTCGACATGACGGAAGTCGAGCCGGAGAAGGTGCAGCGCATGAAGCGGGTGATACCCCTGCCGCTGATGATGTACGAGAGGGCAGGGGTGGTGGTCGGGGACAGGTTCGTCAAGAGGATCGAGTGGGTCATCGAAGGTCCGAACTGCAACGGTGGCCTGCAGATGAACAACAGGTACGAGGCCACCCTGCCGGGCCTCTTCACCTGCGGCGACTGCATGCCCGCGGTGGGCCCGGAGGGGCAGACGGCGCTGCCCGGCGCCATGACCTCCGGAGCCAGGGCCGGCAAGTATGCCGCCGAGTACGCCGGCGAGGCGCCGCCCCCGAAGATAAGCGCCGGACAGATCGCCGAAGCGAGGGAGCGCATGCTGGCCCCTCTGAAGAGAAAGGACGGCATCGAGCCCGACCAGGTGCTGGTCTCAGTGCAGGAAGCCCTGATACCGTACGACGTCCTGGTGCTCCGGCATGAGAAGCGACTGAAGGCGGCGCTCGATCAGGTGAAGGACATCTGCGACGGGCAGGCGCCTCTGTTGCAGGCGTACGACCCGCACTACCTGAGGATGGCGCATGAGGCGGGCAATATCGCCCTCGTGGCCCGAATGGTGCTGGAGAGCGCGCTCTACCGGAAGGAGTCGAGGGAGTCCTTAAGAGAGGACTATCCCTACATGGACCATACCGAGTGGGTGAAGCTGGTGACGGTGAGGAAGGACGGCGAGCGGATGGAGTTGGGGACGGCCCCGGTGCCTCTGGAGCGGTACAAGCTCAAGCCGCCAAAGGAGAAGGTGCTTCATCCCCAGTGGCGGGCGGCGGAGAAACAGAGCATAATACGCATAGAGAACGGGAGCGTGAAATGGGCGTAAGGAAGATAGATGTTTCCATGTGTACCGGCTGCGCAATCTGCGTCGAGTACTGCCCGATGGACGTCCTGAAGATGGACGGGGAGAGGCAGAAGGCGTTTATCAAGTACCTCAGGGACTGCCAGAGTTGCTTCCTCTGTGAGCGCGTCTGCCCCGAGAATGCCATCACGTGTATCCCAGTCTACGAGAGAAGGATACCGTTGCCGTGGTGAAGGAGGGATTCTCTCGCATGCCCGTCACGGGCAGCGAATCAAGATAAGGGTCCGGTGCGTTATTGCTAACTCACGCGCGAGCGGATCGGGCCAGGCAATCCGCGGTTAGCCTCCCAGCACCAGCTTCATCACCATAAATGAGTTCCACACCACAACCGTAAACACGATGTGGTTTCCAAACCATATTGCCCAACCACTGCCGAACTTCCTGTCGGCGGCGATCAGCGCTACCGCAATCAGTCCCTTGATAACCGGCACTGAACCTACCATGGACATCAGAGGATTTACCTCAACAGCACCTAACTGCAAGCCGATATTCGTCAGCCCGGCATCCGTCATATTCAGGACAACAAATAACAGCTCAGTCATGACCTCTCCCCTCTAGCAGTCCTTCCGTACGAACTGCTTGCACTTTTCACCCCCCGTCAGCCAAAAAAACAAAAACCGACCCGGACAGGTCGGTTTCACTACTAGCTATCCGCCACCCAAGTGACCATTTACAGACGGCGGCTTAACGCTCCCTGTTGCCTGGATTTGAGTCAGTATCAGACCACATTACCCCCCGGACGGCCGGCTGCGTGAGGCGCCTGGATTTCTCTGGATTGATGCCCCAGTCTAGTTCAGGCCGCCGAGTCTGTCAAGATGCATTATCCTATCTTAAGTTAACTGCAAGCCGGCATTGCGAGTCCTTCCAGTGAAGGACGAGGCAATCTCGGTGGTGAGAGACCGGATAGCCTCGTCGTCGCGATTCCAGCGGGACTGCTTGTATCTTGAGAATGTTGTACCATAGGTGACGGTGCGGCAGGTGACGGTGAGGAAGGACGGCGAGCGGATGAATGTCGGCACGAGCCCGGTGCCTCTGGGGCGGTACAAGCTCAAGCCGCCAAGAGAGAAGGGGCGTCACCCCCTCTGGCAAGCGGCGGAGAAACAGAGCATAATACGCGTTGAGAACTGGAGCGTGAAATGGGGTAAGGAAGATAGATGTCTCCCTTCTCTCCTTGGAAAGGAGAAAGGGGCCAGAGGTGAGAGGTTGTCAAACAATCTAGAGCGTCCCGTCCAGCGTGCGCCGCAGGGTAAGCTCCACTACTTTGCCTATGCCTCGAACCTGAGCAAGAAGCAGATGGCCCAGCGCTGCCCGGACTCGAAACCGAAATACCCGGCTTTCCTGCCCAACCACAAGATGATATTCACCGGGTGGTCGCGGCAGACTCGTGGCGGGACGGCCACCCTCAAGCGGCTGCAGGGCGAGAGGGTGGCAGGGGCCGTCTATGAGATCTCAACCAGAGACTTGCAGTCGCTGGACAAGTCTGAAGGCTACAACGAGGGCCTGTATGACCGGCGCAATGTCCTGGTGGTCACTGAGGATGACGAGTGGTTGGAGGCGGTGATCTACATCAAGCGAGAGCAAGCCCAGGAGACCAAACCCTCCCCGGAGTACGTCGCCACCATTCAGCAGTGCTACAAAGATTGGAATATTGAGTAGGGGCCGCAACCTCCACCTCTTCCACATCCATTCTAGTCTAGTGTTTGGTAAACAGCTTTACAATGTGCCAACTTATCGAGGATGGATTGGACCGACGCATGCCATACAAACGGCTTGGGGTCGCTGTTAG
>JAENJB010000043.1 GCA_016844565.1 Dehalococcoidia bacterium | reverse complement strand
CAGTCTCTTCCGCCCGGCCGTCCATCAGCTGCCAGATGACCTCCTGCCATGTTCCGGTGGGACCGCCCGGCATTGCGGGGTGGAGGTTAATCATGTCATATCGCCGGCACATCTCGGGGCCGACGATGAGCATGTACCCGGCCAGCAAGCAGATGTCCACCCGGAAGCTGTCCAGCCGGCCCATGACGAGTCTATCATATTCCAGGCGTCTGTCCATCTCCCCCGAAGGGACGAACCTTTGCCAGGAGAGGCATATCAGCGGGAGCCCGTATTTTTTTGCCAGCGCCAGAAAGAGGTCGCTTTCCTTCGATTCGCCCGGAATACGGGAGCAGAAAACGAAGGCTATTTCCGTCTGTATTTCGCCGCGCTCAATGCTGTCGCGGACGGTCGTCAGGAGCTGGCGGGCCGCTTTGTCCCGCCCGGTGGAGAACCAGCCTATTCGGTACAACTAAACCTCTCACCCTGCCCTCTCTCCTTTTCAAGGAGAGAGGGATTATACGTTTGCTAGAGGGGCGTAGCCCCTCTATAACGCTCTCTACCACGTGCGGAAGAGTTTGCGGTCCTTGAACAGGTGCATCAAGGTAGTGGACAGGTGGACCATCGGGCTGGACCTGCGGCCTCCTATCTTGCCCTGGGCGAGAGACCGTAGGAACTCCTGGGGGGTTTCGAACTCCGGCATCTCGACGTAGGCGCGGCCGACTTCCTCCGGGGTGTGGGCATCGCTGCCGGCGCTGGTGCACAGACCGTACTCCTGGGCGAGACGCTGGATGCGGGAACGGTTGTTTTGCAGGACATCCCGCGCATTGAACTCTTCCAGTATGTCAACCTTGGGCAGGAGGTTGCCTGGTTCGTGGTTGTTCAGGGGCGATGTTCTCAGCCGGTCGAAAGGATGCGGCAGGGCCACCAGCGCGCTCTGCGTCCTGATGAGAGCTATAGTATCGTCTACGGAAAGGTTGTTGGGCACGGTTTCCTTCAAGAATAGGCCCATCACCTCGCCGGACGTCGTAAGCACCTCCTGCCCGACAATAATCTTGAAAGGGGCGATGGCCTGCATCTTGAGGGCTCCTTCGGCGGTGCCGTGGTCGGTAACCGCGATGCAGCCGATGTTTCTCTCCTGGCAGCGAGAGATTATCTGTGCGAAGGTCATGCGGCAGTCCATGGAGTACTCGGTGTGGATGTGCAAATCGGCTCTAAGCAAGGATTTCTCCTGTATTCAATCTAAATAGATTTTCTGTGAGCCGGTAAGCGGCCTGACTTTGCCCTGCTCTATCACTGCCATGTCCTCGATGCGGACTCCACCCCATCCCGGGAGGTAGACGCCCGGCTCGACGGTAAAGACCATATTATCGCTTAAAACGTCCTTAGAGTTCATCCCCAGTCTGGGTTCCTCGTGGACGGCCAGTCCGACCCCGTGCCCGAGGCCGTGACCGAAGTTGTCCCCGTAGCCGGCCTGCACAATGACGGTCCGCGCCAGGTTGTCGGCCTCCTCGCCGGTCATCCCCGGCTTCAGAGTAGCCAGGGCGGTGAGCTGGGCTCCGAGCACGATGTCATACACCCGGCGGAAGGTCTCGTCCTGTTTGCCGAGGCAGAAAGTGCGGCTCAGGTCGCTGCAGTATCCATCCACCCTGGCTCCGATGTCCATGATGACCGGCTCTCCTCCGGCGATGCGCCTTTCCGAGGGGTGGGCGTGGGGCAGGGCTGCATTCGGGCCGGACGCGACGATGAGCTCGAAGGGGATGAACTCACTGCCTGATTCTCGGAGGAATCTCTCCACCTCCCAGGCAGCCTCTCTTTCCTGCATCCCCGGACGGACTGTCTTCTGGAGGTGCTCGAATGCCCGGTCCGCCAGGTGGGCTGCCGAGGTGAGGGCGGCCAGTTCCTGGGGGTCTTTGACCGACCGCAGCCGTTCGACGAGCTTCTCCGTGGGCACAAGCTGCCAGTTGGCGCCCCGACCTATGGCTTCGGTGAGGCGGTGGTATGTATAGAAGGTGAGGTCCGGGGACTCGAAACCAACCCTCTTCAGTCCCAGGTCGCCGGCTGTCTGCAGGAGCCATTCCGCCGGCTCACCCCTTACCTGTATGACTTCGAAATCCGGCGCCTGCATCCTGGCCTGCTCGGTGTAACGGAAGTCGGTGGCCAGGATGGCTTTTGAAGAGGAGACTATCAGAAATCCGGCCGTACCCACGAAGCCTGACAGGTAGCGGCGGTTCTCCGCCTGGGAGACAAAGAGAGCATCGAGTTCCTTCTCCTGCAGCAGGGCGCGCAGTCTTTGCAGGCGGGCGTTCATTGGGTGTCGAAGGCTGTCACTTCTTGCGGTTTCCTTCCTTCTGGGTCAGGGCGGTCAGGGCGAGGAGATAGCTCTGCTTTCCGAGGCCGCTTATCTGGCCTCGCGCCACCGGCGCGATGACGGAGCGGGTGCGCCATTCCTCACGGGCATAGATGTTGGAGAGGTGGACCTCGATCACCGGCAGTTTGGCATCTTCGAGGGCATCTCTAAGAGAGTAGCCGTAGTGGGTGAGGGCCGCCGGGTTGATGATAATACCGTCGGCCCCGGAGGTGTGAGTCTGTACGAAGTCGATGAGCGCCCCCTCGCTATTCGATTGAAAGATGGTCAGCTCCGCTCCGAGCTCTTTGGCGCGACGTTGAAGCTCCCGGTTGATCTGCTCCAGGGTCTCCTTCCCGTATAGGGAGACATCGCGCCGTCCCAGCATATTGAGGTTGGGGCCGTGGATGACCAGTATTTTCATAGCGCCTCCTCCTTCTGTTCCTTCGCTCCGGGATGTGCCGCCATGTAGACCTTCCTCGCCTTGCTCTGGGTCACATGAGTGTAGACCTCGGTAGAGCTCAGCTGGGCATGGCCCAGGAGTTCCTGCACCACCCTCAGGTCGGCGCTGCCGTCGAGAAGATGGGTGGCGAATGTGTGCCGTATCATATGCGGGTGAATCCGCTTCGCCAGGCCTATCTTGCGGGCGTAGTCATCGACCATGTACTGCACCCGCCTGGGGACCAGTCTCTTACCATAGCGGCTGATGAAAAGGGCGTCCGCTTTCTCCTTGCCTCGCAGCCTGGGGCGACTTTCTCTCAGGTATGTCTCGAGGGCGGCGGCGGCTGGTTTGCCCATGAGCACCATTCTCTCTTTGGACCCCTTCCCCCAGACCCGGAGCTGGCGGCTTTCGAGGTCCACCCTGTCAAGGTCCAGACCTGCCACTTCACTTACCCTCAGCCCGGAGGCGTAGAGCAGTTCCAGCAGCGCCCTGTCCCTTTGCCCCCAGGGTGTACTGGTGTCAGGCGCTTCAACCAACCGGCGCGCCTCCTCGACGCTCAGGAACTCGGGCAGGCGTTTTTCTATCTTGGGTGACGTAGTCGTGGCGGTGGGGTTGCTGGCTACTATCCCCTCCCGCAACAGATAGCGGTAGAAGGAGCGCAAGGCCGATAACTTGCGAGCGATGCTGCGTCTGGAGAAGTCTCCTTCCATTAGCCAGCTAAGGTAACCCCTCAGGGTGGTCCGCTCCACCATTTCCAGAGGAGTCCCCGTTTGGTCCAGGAACTTCTGGAAACTGGCCAGGTCGGTGCCGTAATTGCGCACGGTATAGGGGGAGGCGTTGCGCTCGGCGGTGAGATGACGGAGATAGCGCGGCAGGAGCTGAGCAAGGGTCATATACTGTCTCTACTCACGATTTCGTGGCGGCCAGCTCCGGCTCGGCGCTGGGGACCGGCCCATCGTAGTCGCCACGCCAGCATTTCGCCTTATCCCTGCCGGCTGGAAGAAGAAGGCTGCCGCATACCGGGCAAGGCTGGGCCAGCGGCTTTCTCGAAGTGACGAACTTGCAGTTAGGGTAATTGGCGCAGCCGTAGAATAGTTTTTTCTTCTTGCTGCGTCTCTCAACGATGTTTCCGCCGCACTCCGGGCAACGAAGACCTGTTTTCGTCATCCAGGGACGGGTGGTCTTGCACTCGGGATAGGCGGAGCAGGCGAGGAACTTGCCGAAGCGTCCCAGCCTGATCACCATCGGCTTGCCGCACTGGGGACAGATTTCCCCGGGGGCCTCCTCCACGAACTTGACCTTCTCCATGGTCGTAGTGGCCTTTTGCACCGCCTTGGAGAAGGGAGCGTAGAAAGACTTGAACGCGCCCGCCCAGGGCTGCTCACCCCGGGCTATTTCGTCCAGCTTGTCCTCCATGAGAGCGGTGAAGCTAAGGTCGAAGATATCGGGAAAATGCTTGACCATGAGGTCGCTGACGATCATGCCTATATCTTCCGCGTAGAAGCGGCCCTGTTTCTTGATGACGTAGTCTCTCTTCTGGATAGTGGAGATGATGGGGGCGTAGGTGCTCGGCCGGCCAATGCCCTTCTGTTCCATGATCTTTATCAGAGTAGCCTCAGTGTAGCGCGGCAGCGGCTCCGTGAAGCGCTGCTCGGGGTACACTCCCAGGTACTTGAGGGGAGCTCCCTGGTGAAGCCCTGCCAGCGCGGGCTGGACGCGTTCCTCTTCTTCGGCCTCATCCTTCCCCTCCCGGTAGAGGGTCAGGAAGCCGGGGAACTTGAGGGTAGACGTCGAGGCGCGCAGCAAATAGGGCGCCTTGCCCTGCACGGTTTGGGCCTCAACCTCCACGGTGCTGGTATCGAAAACGGCCGAGGCCATCTGGGTGGCGACCATTCGTTTCCATATGAGCTCGTAGAGGCGGAATTGGTCGCGGTCGAGATAGGTCTTGATGCGGTCCGGCTCGCGCATCACGCTGGTAGGGCGGATGGCCTCGTGGGCCTCCTGCGCCATTTTTGAGCGGCTGGTGAAATTGCGGCGGGTAGCATGGAGGAACTCGTCCCCGTATTTCGCGCGGATGAACTCGCGCGTCTCGGTCACCGCTGACGCGGCCACATGGGGCGAGTCGGTCCTCATGTAGGTTATCAGCCCCACCGCGCCTTCTTCTCCCACCGGCAGTCCCTCATAGAGCTGCTGGGCGACGGACATGGTGTGTTCGGCGGAGAACCTCATGTGGCGCCATGCTTCCTGCTGCATGGTGCTGGTAATGAAAGGCGGGGATGGGTTTCTTGAGACGTCCTTGCGGGTAACCTTCGATACCTTGTAGGCAGCTCTTTCTAACTCGCTGGCGTGCAGGTCGGCCGCCGCTTTTTCGGCGATCTCCGCCCTGGTCCCGTCAGTGAGGCTGAACAGATTGGCCCGGAAGGCCTGTCCGGATTCCCCGGCGAGTTCAACCTCAATAGTCCAGTACTCCTGGCGCACGAAGCCCCGGACTTCCCGTTCCCGGTCGACAATCATCCTCAAAGCGGCCGTTTGCACTCTGCCGGCGGAGAGTCCCTTGGCCACCTTTCTCCAGAGCAACGGGCTGATCTGGTAGCCGACCAGGCGGTCGAGGATGCGGCGCGCCTGCTGGGCGTCTACCAGGTTCATATCAACATCCCGCGGGTGCTGGAAAGCCTGCTTGACCGCTTCGTCGGTGATTTCGTGGAAGACCACTCTGCGAATGCGGGACCGGTCCAAAGCGGCGGCCTCGGCCAGGTGCCAGGCGATGGCCTCTCCCTCCCGGTCTGGGTCAGTGGCCAGGAAGATGGTGGCAGCCTTGGCGGCGGCCTTCTTTATCTCCTGAACGATGGCCAGTTTCGCTTTCGGAATAACATATTTGGGGGCGAAGTCTTTCTCGACGTCCACCCCCAGGGCGCTCTTGGGCAGGTCTCGCACATGTCCCAGAGAGGCCTTCAGGAGGAAACTCGGGCCCAGTATTTTCTGCAGGGTTCTCGCTTTAGCGGGTGACTCCACAATAACCAGTTTGCTTGCCATTCTTATCCTATTCTACCTTGACGCGGTAATCTTCCCTCGCCTCCCGTGCCAGCACATAGTTCATCCCGCCCACCTGTCTGGTCATTCCCTTGAGTTCCATCAGGGCCAGTGTGCTGGATACCACGGCGATGTGGAGACCGCTGCGGCGGCAGACCTCGTCGACGTGAAGAGGTTCGGAGGTCAGTTCTTTCAGTAGACTTGCTTCCACATCGTTTTCGGGCAAGACTGTTTTCATTTCCAGTTGCTGCGCCACGCCGGTCAGGTTCAGTTCCTCCAGTATATCATTACCGTTGGTGACCAGCTTGGCCCCTTGCTGAATGATGGTGTTGGCGCCGCGGCTGGCCGGTGACAGTATGCTTCCGGGAATGGCGAAGACCTCCCTGTTCTGCTCCAGTGCATGGGAGACGGTGTTCAGAGCGCCGCTCCGCTCTCCCGCTTCAATCACCAGGACTCCCAGCGATATTCCGCTCATGATTCTGTTGCGACGGGGGAAGTGCTGGGCCATGGGCTTGGTGCCCAGGGGGTACTCGCTTATCAATGCGCCGTGCTCGACGATGTCGCTGGCGAGCTTCCGGTTCTCGGCGGGATAGACGATGTCCAGCCCGCAGGCAAAGACGGCCATGGTCCGGCCGCCGGCTTCGAGGGTGCTCCGGTGGGCCACGGAGTCAATGCCCCGCGCCAGACCGCTGATGATGGTAATGCGGTTGCGTGCCAGATGACTCACTATTTCTTCAGTCACCTGACGGCCGTAGATGGTCGCTCTCCTGGTGCCCACCACTGCCAGACACCACTCGTCTTCCGGCAGGAACGATCCCTCGACATAGAGCACCGGGGGCCGGTCGTAGACCTCCTTGAGCCGCGCCGGGTATGATGCGTCATGCCAGGTGAGCGCCTTCACCCGGTGGCGCTCCAGCTTCTCAAGCTCCTCGTCGAGGTTGACCTGGGCGCGCTGCTCCAGGAGCTCAGCGACGGTTTTCGAGTCCAATCCGGCCTTCGCCAGCTCTCCGGCCGGGGCTTTCCACGCCGCCTCGGGATTGCCGAAGTGCTGCTCCAGCAACGAAAAGCGGGCTGTTCCTATCCCGGAGACCTTGCTCAGGCCGATCCAGTATTTGATTTCCGTGTTGGTGCTCATGAAAACGGACGCATTCTAGCATAGGGTTGAAGGCGAGGCAAAGAGCGGTCGATGTAGCGCGCCGCGAACTGTACTACTCCGGAAGTAGTGCAACTACGCCAATAGTGCACCGAACAGCGAAGCAGACAAAACTCACCCCTCAGAACTTATGGGACAGAAATCTGAGGGGTTTTCCTTTCGCAATATATTGGTAAGGTAAACAGCAGTTCTTCTTATGCCCAAGAGCTAAGTTTGAAAATTTGAGAACCAGAACCGAGATACGCTACTGTTGTATTCTGCCTTTACGATTCTGCAGGATTATGTTCGGTTATAACGATAGCCATTTTCTATTCGCCTTTTCAGTGAGTTGAACGTTCCACCCCAATCGCTTGATAAAATTTATCTCCAATGACAGAAGTTCTTCGGCATCCATTCTGTGTTTATTTGCGGCTTCCTCTAACTTGTGAACCTGTCTATCTGAAAATCCCCACCTATACTTCAATGCTAGAAAATCACGTTGCTTTATTTCCGCTGGCTTATCAGAAACAAAGAACTCATTCACTGTCTGAATCTCTCTGGCAAGCATTTCATGTTCATTACGTACTTTACGCATGCCTATTAGGTAACAAATATCTGAGGCAGAAGGATATTCCCGAAGTTTCTTAAAGTATTCATGAGATAATCTGAGGAGTTCAAGAAATCTATAAGCGACTTCAATACCTATTGGTTCTATCACGTGCTCAGTTATTGACTGCACCAAGCACTTATCTTCATAACTTTTACCCTTTTTCCTATTACACAATTTGCAGAGTAACCTGATGTTATTCTCGTCAGAGCTACCACCTTTCGACCATGGTATTATGTGGTCAAACTCAATGTCTTCATCCTTTACCGATTTACCACACTCTAAACAAATCTGGTTTTCCCTTTTTGCTACTCTAAGCTGTGTTGCTCTTGGAATTGACCGATTAATCCTTCTGAGTTCTTTTGTTTCTGTTAGT